>JAQURX010000002.1:71431-196044 GCA_028715415.1 Candidatus Omnitrophota bacterium
TTAAGGCCTTCGACGTTAAATTGCGCCTTGTAAGAAAATTAATGAATAGCGGAGATGCTAATGCGCAGAGCGAGCGCACAACTCTTATCGCTGATATCTGGGCGCATCCACAGGTTGCAGATATGCAGGATAAGACACTTGATCTTAAAAACGATAAGTTAACAGATGCGCAGGTTTATATTTATGAGGAATTAAATAAAGCAAGCAAGGATGGTTCTACCCAAAAAGTTAATAAAGCCATTACCGACCGTTTTCTCTGTAAAGACAAGATTATCGCAGGCATAGAAGACATATTGGATAGATTGCTACAGTTGAAGAAATTGACTAGTCAAGGCGCAAAGAATGCCCGGGAGTTTCGTATAGCGATTATTAATGATATCTGGTCGCATCCTGAGACAGTAAAGATTCAAGACGCGCTTCTTGATATAAATAATGATAATGTGCATGAGGCACAAGTTTATTTCTATAATATATTGACGAACCGGTTGCTGCCATGCGCAGTCCCATTAACCGGCATTGCATTTAATTATGAGTGGCTTAGGATTAAGCAGTCTTCTAGGAGAGGCGTGGTTAAAGCCTGGGCGAAAGCTTTCCACAATCTAGTTGAATTTGAGAAAAAAGAATATTCCCCTGAAGAATTCATGCGTGAGTGTTTAAGGGATTTGAAAGCATTATGGCAAGAGCATAAATTAAAAGATAAGCTTTCCGAAGAGCTTATAGAAAGGGTGGCGGGGGAATTATCGGATACGGATAGAGAAATATTCTTTAAACTTGTAGGTATCGTTGTGGAATCTGCCGAGGTAAAAGATGGTAATGCCGAAGTAGTTGTAAAATTTGTTAATACCTCTCTTCAAGCTAAATTACAAGCTGCTCCTTCAGATGCTGCGCGCACAGAGACTTTGAAGGGAAGTATTACTGCAAAAGCTTCTAAAGCCGATGGTTCAACTACTGATGCTCAAGTTAAATTCATCAAGTTTGGCTCTATCTATATAAAGGTTATCTTTACGGGAGAGGGCAAATATACAAAGCTCACTCTTACTGAAAAAGACACTTCAAAATCTACAGAATTCGCAATAAACGTAACTCTTCCTAAGGCTGTTGCAGCATCAGAAAATCATGCTCAGGCTCCGCCAGCACCTACTTCTTCCACAGTTTCTTCCGAAGCAGATACAATGGCTCAAGAATTTGAGCTTACCGAAATAGAAGCCGCTTATTTTAGGCAATTGCGTGGTAAATTTGATGCGCAAATTAAGGTTGAAAAAGAAGCCAAAGAAAAAGAAGCTCAAGGTGAAAAAGTTACTGCACCTAAGACTAATGTTATTGGTGTTGATTTCTTCCCGTCAGCAATGCTCAGCGCTGAAGAGCGTAGAAAACAACTTGGTGCAGTAGAATATACTGAGATTGCTTCAGATGCGTCCAATGCTCAAGCTTCAGGCAAAGTGCATCTTATGCTCTTCCCATTAAACGGTGGTATCGGCAAAAAAGTTGGACGTGTAGGTTCTTTAGCATCTATCTGGGATAGGTTAGTTAAATCCGGGGCGAAGAAGGGCGCGTTCCAGGGAGAAAAATCATTAGGTGCTAAGGCTATGGATTTATATTTTGAAGTTGAATTAAATGGCAAGAAAGAATTAGTTTCTATCGCTGAGGCAAAGCTTTTAAGGAGCTTAGTTGAAGCAAGGTCTCGTAAATACGCAACTATCACTGTCCAGGAATTAGTTTCTACTGAGACAGTAGATTCTATTAATGAACTTTTTGACACTATTTGTCTTTTTGATAGAGTTGATGATAATATCCCGCAGGATAAAAA
This sequence comes from Candidatus Omnitrophota bacterium, assembly GCA_028715415.1. Lineage (NCBI taxonomy): Bacteria > Pseudomonadati > Candidatus Omnitrophota > Candidatus Omnitrophota bacterium. The sequence continues at coordinate 73,239 of JAQURX010000002.1, forward strand.
GAGAACCTATCGTCAACTCTTTGCAGAATTAGCACAGAAAGAATCAATCAAGATTAGTTTGGTTAATTCAAACTGCGAGCATACCTTCCCGATAATTGATAAGGCTACCGGAGATTTCAAATCAAGATTTGTTGAGGATAATGGCAAGAAAAAAGAACAGTGTGCTCCAGGCGGACACGGTTTGTCCGGTTTCTGGGCAATTATGCATCGTTTATTATCTAATTCAAATGAAACTCCTGTTGATGAACCTACGATTGCCGCGCTTTACAATGAAGACGGTATGAATAACTTGCCGGATGAAGTTATCTGCGGATGGATGGCTAAAAATAAAGTGGCTATAGTTATGGTTACGACTGAGAAGACGGGCCTTGATATGAAAGGCGGCCAGATTGGTATTGTTAGGCTTGCCGGAAAGATTAAGAAGGCAATTTTAGAGATTAAGCAGGCATCTAATAATGGACAAGAAGATCTCTTTAAGAAAATGGGTCTTAGTGAGGGTCAGGCAAGGACGCAGTATTTTAATACCAATATGGCTTTAATTAATTATAGTGTTTTAATCCCATTCTTAAAGGCTTTAATTAAATTAATCGGAAAAGATGAATTTGAGAAAATATCCGCTCCTGATTTAATTAGGGAAGACACCAAGGATAAGAAGTCTTATTCTTTAGGTGGTGCTATGGGTTCAGTATTGCTTAACTTAGCAAGCTATGTAGAGACTTCCGATAATGCAGCTGTTATTGCTTTAGCTAAAGAATACGGTTTGGTTGATGAACATGGGCAGGTTTCTATCTTAAGAATCGTTAACGCAGATAAGAGTAATCGTACTCGTTTTTTTACTCCAGTAAAGACATCATTTGATTATTGGTTACAATATCATTCCGGATTTTATAGGGTAGACCAAGATAATTGGCAATTAGTTCAAGTTGGGAAAGAAATACCTTCTGTTGAGTTAAAAGAAGCTTATTATGATGAAGCAACTAATGTTATGGAGGCTTTTAATGGAGTAGATGTTAATGAGCTTAAAGATTTAACTGTGGCTGGAGTGGTAAAAGCAGAAAGAGCTATAGTTAAGGGGCAGAGCAAGATTAATTCTAAAGCAAAAGGCTTAATAGATTTGAATACTATTTCTGAGTTGTTGCGTACAGCAGAAGGTAGGCTTCTTTTAGAAAACATTACCATAACCATAGATGAAAATGGTAATTGGGTTGAGAAGTCAAGAGCTCCTCCAGTACAGGAAGAAAAAAGCGCTTCTAATGTTGATGAAGCGAAAATGAATAAAATAGGAAGCTGGCTGTTTTCCAAGTTAGGTGCTATTTCAAGAATGCTCGGCAAGCCGAAAATAATTGTTCTATCTTTAACTGTAGCGATTTTACTATTTATACCTGGTTGTACCATGGATCAAATTGCTCAGGGAATTGAAATAAGCTCTATTACACTTTTTGTATTCTTTATGATTGTAAATACATTGAAGGATATGAGAAATAAAAGCAAAGCAAACCAGAAACTTGGTTCTATCGGAGAAGAAAGTTCTGAACGTAGAGGAGAGTATAATGGATTCGGTGTTGAAGGTGGAAGTGATCCTAATGAATCTGGGTCACGTTACGCCCATAGCGTGATCAGCATGGAAGAGCTCGAAAGATATTACGAGCAAGGAGGAGAAAATCTTGATAGTCTAAACCAACCGCAGGCAGAAACCGGTCCAACTACAATAACTATTCCACAGGTACCGGTAGATACAAAAGCTGACAATCAAACAGTAGAAAAAGAGCATCAAGAAAATAGAAACTCTAGCCCGGATCAAAATCAGGTAGTTACAGAGCAAGTACATTATGTCCTTGGAAATGAACCGCTACCCGAAATAGGCAGTGTCTATAAAGGTGGGATTGTTACTAGGATAGAAGAAGAAATCAAAGATTCTTATGAGCCTGCGCGTTTTGATTGGCCAGGATCGACAGATTATGTTCTACCAATACCCACAGGTAATTATTGGGTGTATTGCAAAACAAATTTACTATTTTTAGTTTCTTGTTTAGCTGCGATACTTCTTTCCGGTTGCGCTGGAAAATCTGTCAAGGCGTCTTCAACTGGATTCTGGACGAATGTCGGTGGATTCTTTGTAGCGCATTGGGATAGTGTAGTAGGAGTTGTTGCTATTGTTGTATTGGCAACTTTATTAATCTGGAATAGGAGTAGAAGTAATAAAGAAGAAAAGCAGGAATACGTAGAAGAAATTTATACTTCAGAGCATAAGCTTGCAGCAATGGTAGCCAGAATAGGCGTTGACATAAAGGGAAGATTTGTCCCGCTCACGAGCGATGCAAATCTACAATTACAAATAGCTATCAACCAAGGCAAGAAAGGCGATGTCGGTAAAACGGTACATTATCATACACCAGCTCCTGGCCAAACCAATCCTCGTCAGGAGATTATTTATGTAATTAGTGGCAAAATAAAAGCCATGATTTATACAGAAGAAGGCGATTTAGTTGCTGAACGAGTTATAGATGAAGGAAGTTTAGTTTTATTTACGAAAGCCCATAACATTGAATTCTTAGAAGACTCAAAATTATTAGAGATAAAGCAGGGGCCATATCCTGGATTAGAAAAAGATAAGATTGTACTGGCGAATAATTCTACTTCCTTCCAGGGCCGCCACACACCGCAAGACATTCAAGAATATCGCCAGCGCGTAGCTAAAGCAAGGCAAGAGAATAAATGCGCAGACGTGAATCAGGCACCGGTGATTAATGAAGCCTTAATGCTTATAAGGGGACTTAATATAGACTTACCAGATAACCCTGGCAAGTTGCAAGTCGCAGATGCATTAACCGGAAAGCAAATTTACCTTATTACTGTTTCTGAACGCGGACCTCCAGATGGTTTTGCCGAAGGAAATGAAATCTTCGTTTTCCTCTCCAAAGAAGACCAAACCACAAATACTATCGCTACAGTAGTTTCGCATGAAGTTATTGAACAAGCCATCCTTGCAAAAGGAATAGTAATAGATGAAGCACATCAATTAACCCAAAAAATAGTTAAAACCATTCAAAGTGCTGCGCCTTCTGTTTCAAGTAAGCCTTCTCCAGTTGAAACTTCATATTCGTTTACCTATCAGCTGCGCAATATTCCTTTAGAGTTGGAAGCTACCTTGGAAGAGTTGAAAGAATCCGGAACGTTTGTAGATAGCACATTATCAGGCTTGAATTTAGGCGGATACCATATTAATGCAAGAGTTGCTTTAGGTTCACAGGATACAAAGCAAAATCCTATAGCAATTGTGAGTATTGAAACACTAAGTTTATTAGTTACTGGATACCTTGCTAAGAAGGTCTTTGAAAAGAATGAAAATGCAGAAGTAATCTCTTACCTATATATGCTCTCATATTTGAGGAGCCTGCCGATTACGCAACGCCGCCAGGTCAGCACAGAATTAAATAAACTTACTGAAACTTCGGCCCAGCCTTTAGGAGATCGCCTTTCCAAGGAAGTTAATTCTGATTTAAGTGAAGTAATCAAAGATTATCCCCAATTAAAGAATTTAGTGGTTTTAAGAGATAGAGTGGTTAGCCGTGTAAGGGCGCTGCGTATCGCAATAGAAACAACCGGATTAACCATGGAAGATTTAGCGCTTATTAATAGAAATGAGAATTTACTTAATGTTGTTTTAGGATTAGCTCCTGCTGCAGTAATAGAAAATAATTTTTCCGCTGAAGAATTAGAAAAAATTGCCAAAATATTAAATATTTTTGATCATATTGAAGGTGCGGCTATAAATTTAGTTACATTAATTGATGGCAGAATTTATGTATATGATGAATATGCCGCGAAGCAAATCGTCTTCGGAATAGATAATTATAAAAAACAACAGCTCCATTTAACTAATGCTGCAGTTGAGCATCTTATTCGCTTGCATATGGCAGCTGGGCGAGGAGTATTCTTTGATTTTGCTGCAGTTAAAGCGGTTGATGCTGAATTAACTAGACTATTAATTACGGGTATAGCTGTTCCTCTATTAACCAAGCATAAATATGACAAATTTACCCGCTGGGATATGGAAAAGCGCATTTGGCGTTCAGCCGGGTTAGGCAGCAGATTCTATGAGTTAGAACGTATCAATGTGGATGTAGTGGCAATGGCAACAATAGACAGGCCTACTGCTACTTTAAATCAGATTGAAGTAGAGTTAGAGAACTGGAGGATATTTAACCGCCGCGCTGTGTTTATGCTGATTGATGATTCAGGCGTAACCCGCCTCGGAAAGCCAAATTCACCTAATCAAAATTTGGATATCAATTGTAAGAACTTAGCATTTTTAAATTCTGTTTATGGCGATAGCTTTGTCCACCTTACATATGAAAATAGAGATAAAGATCAAGACGCCTGGTCGCTAGCTACTTTGCGTGTTGTTGAAGCTAAGTTAAATAATGGTACTTTGGAGCCAGTGTTTAAGACAATATTAGTTGATAATAAACTTTTGAATGAAGACGGAATTTCAATTAATGAAAAGGCATTTAAGGCATATGTTTCGGGAAATATATTCAGGCATATTTCTGGTGTGCGTAATTACACCTTCTTGAAAGCATTAGGATACCGCGTAATGAGCGAGGATGACGATGCTCCTTCAGAAACTTATGTGTTATTGCCTGATGAGCTTCAAGCCATAAGAACAGAGCGCAGCACAGCAAGCAATACGGCTTTTGAAAAGTTATTTACAGATGCTTCCGCTATATTCGGCAGACAGATAACATCTTTAAATGAACTGTATATTCTTTGGTCTCAGGAATCCGATGCAGAGAAAGCCTCAAAATTGGAAGAATTAGAAAGGATTTATTTTGGTTATAGCGAAGATGGAAAATACGGTTTAATCCCTCAGGCAGCTGGTCAAATCCGTACGTATTCCAGCCATTATATGGATCCTCGTTATAAGAGAACACATCAACGCTATGAAGGATTGAATCGTCCGCAGGCAGGGCATGATCCCGATGGCAGGATACTTTACAATGATATGCCGGAACATCTGGTAGTTATATCTGATTTCAATTATCGCCGCGGCCGTATTGAGAAAACTGATGGAGAATCATTGGTTTACCCTGTAAATGTTACCGGAAGCGCTCGTGATTTGGGGAGAAAAATCGGGGAGACTAATCTAAATGTATTTGCAAATAGTTTGCGCGGTACAGTTGCAATACCTGCCAGTTCAGATTTCGCTGCGGCAGTAGGGGAGAAGACAGTAGAGTATATCGCCTATCCTTTTATCAACGATCATGACACATCTGGCATGGCGCAATTCATCAGGTATTTATTAAGCGATACTAAATTCTGGTATGATTTGCAGCATACCCATCAGTCAGCATTGATTGTTAATTCGGTAAGAGGGTATGCAACATCAGGGTATGTAATCTTTAACCGTTCAATATTCCAGAATTTTATTCCGGGAGTATCTATTGGAAGAGAGTTAAGGTTAGAAGAGCCTCCATATATCGTCTGGGTAAAATCTCCGATATTTAATGGGGTTTTGGCAATGTCTATGGGAAAAGTAGCAGGTGCGCAGCAGCGACAGGTTAATGAACGTAATTATTGCATCAGCGAACAGGACCGCACGGAAATCCTCGGTACGTTTGCCCGCAGGATCTATGAAAAAGCAGTTGAGAACTTTTACGCGGAATTAACAGCTTTAAATCCGGATCATCCTTTACGCCAAGATGATAATTATTATGGCAGATCTTTGCTTTTAGGCCAAAAATATGTGGAAGAAGCAAAGAGATTTATATTAACTGCCGAAGAAGCCGCTCAAGCTGATAGCGAACGCAATTTCCGTGCTCAAATGGCCACTACTTTGGGTATACAGATTGCGCAAATGCAAAGGAAAGCATTGTTAGCTTCTGATCCGAAAGAACAAAAAGCATTGCAAGCTCAATTGCAGGATATGTCTCTGATTTTGGCGCAAATCGCCGATGATTTTGATTTATACAAAGCAACTGACAGAAAGAAGAATAACTATTCGCCAAAGAATCCGGAAACCGATTATTTCTACCGAGTAAAGATAGAAAGAGGCAAATTCTTCTTTAAGAAATCAGTCCCTGAAATTACAGTGCAGAAGATAAAGGGTATTGATATTGCAGTAGGAGTAAATTGGATTGAAGAGGCTGATTGGCATGAAATAAGTTTAGTTTCTGTAGAAGTAAAAGATGCGCTTTGTGATGCTTTGCGTCTTGAAGTAGAAGCAGGGCGTTTTGTATTTGTAGAAAAAGCACGCATGCCTCAAGAAGGGCAAGAATTTTTGGCTGTAGCTTGCCCGGCAAACTACAGAGATAATTTTGTTAAGTCCAACGTTGAAAACAAAGTTAAAGATTATGTCCAGAAAGACGGAGAGGCAATTGCATTATGGGCTATTTTAGCTAATGTTGCCCAGAAGCAGGATTGCGCTAAAGAAATGGATGCTTTGCTTGGCCCCGGAGCCAACCATGCTCCAGCAGAGGTTTATAAAGAAATTTCAGCTCCTCGCGCTCCTCCTCAAAAGACAGAAAAGACAGTTTTAGTTACCGGTGGAGCAGGATATGTTGGTGGTTTCTGCGTAAGGACGTTGCTTCAAAAAGGATATAAGGTAGTTATTTATGATAATCTTTCTTCCGGTAATAGGAAATTACTCCCTGATGGAGCCGTGTTTATACAGGGTAGCCTCGATGATACAGAAAAGTTAGAAAAAGAGGTTTTCACAAAATATGACGTCTCTGTAGTAATGAATTTTGCTGCTAGTATCGAAGTTGGTGAATCTCGCCGCAACCCCGCCAAATATTTCTACAATAATGCCGTAAATACAATTAATCTTATGGTAATTGCCGCAAATCATGGCGTGAGGAGCTTTATTCATTCTTCAACTGCTGCTGTGTATGGGGAACCAGAAGTTGTTCCGATAGTTGAAACTGCTCCTTTAAATGCATGCAACGCATATGGAGAATCAAAGTTAATGATTGAGCGTGCGATGGAATTATTCGAAGCTAAATATGGAATGCACTTTGTAAGATTCAGGTATTTTAATGTTGCCGGAGCTTCAGAAGATGGGAAATTAGGCGAATTCCATACACAAAAAGAAACTCATATTATCCCTAGGCTAATTTTTGTTATTTATGGTTGGCTGGCTAAGTTTAATATCAAAGGATTCCAGGTAGAAAATGAAGCATTGAAAGAATATTTCTTAAGCAAAGAAAGGGCATTACCTGATCCTACTCCATTTAGAGATTATATTAATGTTGTAGATTTAGCAGAAGCCCATGAGTTAGCTATTGGTTATTTGGAAAATGGCGGAGTAACCAACGCATTTAACCTCGGCACAGGCGAAGGCAGCTCATTAAAGCAGGTTGTTGATGCCGTACAGAATTATACCGGCAAGCCGCTTCCGTTTATCGTCCAGCAAAGTGGCCGCGAAGGGGAGCCATCGAGATTGGTTGCGTCTTCAGATAAAGCAAAACAAACTTTAGGCTGGGCTCCTTCAAGAAGCTTGGATGATTCAGTGAGAAATTCTGTTGAATGGTATAATTCGGATAATTTCAAGGGGATTTACGATGGCAAGACGACCCCAGCTGATCCTTATTCACCAGTAGAATATGCGCTTAAAGTAGTAAGCAGTATTACCGCCAATAAGGTAATTTCTGGAGATTTAAAATTTGAGTTATTATTCAGGATGTTGGTTGATACAGCGGAAGCTGTTTTATTAAGAGGAGAAGCAAATAAGGGTTCAGAATTATGGAATGCAAGCCAGGATTTAGTCGCAAGAGCCCGTAAGTTATTTACGGATTGCGCCAAAATTACTGCATCAGCAGGAAACGTAACTATTTCCAAGACAAGCACTTTGATTCGAGAGGCAGCAAGAAATAATAAGGAATTTGTGGATGCTATAAAACGAGTGATTGCGTTAACCGAATCCAGAGAAGAAAAGATTATTTATGCCGCTCTTATTTCCAATCTTGATATAAGCCCTGAATTGGTTTCAGGAGTTGTTTTATTAAGAAAACCAAATGATTTTAAGGTAAGCGACGATTGGCAAAAGACAACAAATACTTCCGATGAGCTTGCTGGTAAAAATGATAATCGCAGCCGTGCTATCAGCAGAATGTGGAATAATTTCGCAACTGCTATGAATGGCGGTGCAAGATTTGATGCCATTGTCTTTACCACAAAGGTAAGCGGATTAATCGATAATATAGATGAAGTTGAGTCTTACAGGGGCATATATTTCCCTGCAGAAACACCTGTATTTGTCGTTACGGAACGCGATGGTAAATATAAAGATAATTTTAGCGGTGTAGTTAATTTAGCTAAGCATCTTCCCGAAAGATTTACAGAAGTAGGATTAGATTTCTTCAATTCAAAGATTTTATTGGTGCATCTCGCCGGACAAGGTAAACGCAACAATCCTTTGACGGTTGCTGATGGCCGCGGGAAAAAGCATTTTATTACACGTGCTTCCGGAAAGAGTTATTTGGCTCAGACTATGATTGAAAGCTACCAGTTATTTGATGCCAATGTGAATGGTATGATTGAGAGAAATAATGATCAGATACTTTGCGTAGATAATGATAATGTTTTTAGCGGCAACCAGGGATACATTACTGGCGGGGATATTGTTCCGGCATCTGAATTTGATTTAAATAATGCGGCTCTAAAAGTTGATGAAAATGGGAACATAATCTTAGCACTTGAGAAGCCGCGTCCATCTAAGGATCAATCAAAAGAAGATTTTCTAAAAGTTTATTGCGATAATCAGGGAAGAGTAGCTGCCAGTTGGTCTGTAATTTTACATAGAGCAGCCTCTTTAAAAGGCCTAGTAGAATTTGCCAAAGAATTAAGCGAAGCAGGCGAGCCTTTGCATGAGAAATACGCTCTTAAAGTCAATTCCCACATAATTACTGGCGCAACTCAAGACGGCGCAACTTGGGCTGCATTAAAGGCTGTATATGACCCGAAAAATGACGTAACTGCAGAAGATTGGAAAAGAGTGCAATATGCAGCTAAGAAATTCGCAGCTACTTCCGGAATAGGTTTTGGAAATTTAGGCACAGACAGAATAATTCTTGATACCGGACAAAATAAAGATTACTTCGCATATTATATGATGTTGTTTGTTGATCCATATTTAAGAGCTTTGGAAGGCATAAAATTAAATGAAAACGGGAATATTGTTGTAAATTCAATATTAAGCGAAGCATATAAAGAGGATTTGAAGAATAGAAAGAATGTTATTATTGTTAATTCTATTCTGGATGGCAATGGCACAATTTCCGATGAAAGCGTAATTATCAATGTCTCCGCTACAAACCTGAAAACAGAAGCAAAAAGCACAGTGTCTTGTATTATTGCAGAGCCGAATGAAACTATAATTGGAAAATCCGGAATTATAATGGCGGATATTTATTTGGCTGATGGTGGGAAGGTAAGAGTTGAGTATTCTTTAGATAGAAATCCGGATGATGATTTCACTAAGAAAATCTTTGGCGGAGAAAAATACTCTTTTGCTGATTTATATGTTGTGCAGGACTTAAAGAAGACAATAGATGTAAGAAAGAAGCTTTTGGAAAGAATTGGTGCGCTTACTATTGAATCAAAAGACAGTGACTCAGCTACACTAAAATGCGTCCTTTTCCCAATCCCATTAGGTGGCATACTTGGAATTAAGAATTTCGCTAAAAGCCTCATCAAAATATTCGTTACCTTATTAGTTATGTCTTTTGTTTTTGCCTTGCCTGGCTGCGGCGCAGGCAATCCTTTGCCTACCGATACAAGAATCTCTATCAACGATTACAATGATGATACAACTATGCGTGTTAACTTTAGCGCAGACTTGTTGCAGCAGATGAAAGATGCCGGATACACCTGGATTGAAATTCTTCCTATGAAAAATAACGGGAAGAATGCTTATGTCTCAGGAGGAGATGGAAAATACGTTTCTGTCAATGATGTTATAAATCTTTTAGGCGGTGGTGTTGATGTTTCAGTTAAAACTACCGGAGATTATCAGGCAAAGGTGCGTTTCTACGTGCCGGGGATTAAAGAAACTCCAGCCCGCGCTACAGAATATTTTATGACAGACGGCCTTGATTATCACGTTGCGAATTTAGGAAGTTATCTTCCCGATATTTCATTAGATGTTAACAATAGTGATCACGATAATACGATAGAGTTCTACATACCCGATAGCTTCAACTTGCCGGGAAATATTTCTGCAAAAGAAGTCTACGTTGAAATTGGTGCCACAAAAGATGAGAACCTTATCCAAAAACTTGGGCGTTCATTATTAGTTACAATTGGCGTTCTTGAACCTGAAGCTGGAACAAAATATTATTATAGAAATCTTGAAGAAGTTATCGGTACAAGAGATATTCCGATGAGCAGGAAATTCAGCGTTACTCTTCCGGGAGAGGGTAATTGGTATCTTTCTGCAAGGTTAGTTGGTATAGGGATGACTCCGAACACCAACCCTCAGCAAATTCAGGTTTCTGCAGCTCAAGCTGCGGTTGTCCTTCCCGAATATACACATAAACCACAGTTCATTCAAATAGGTAATAGCAGAATTGTCGTTTTCTATTTTGATTCTCTTCTTGAAGAATTAGCTAATCTACGCAGCAAATTTACTATTAACAATTATTATCAATCCGTAATCGGCAATGCCACAAATGATATTTTTGTAGAAGTTTCCGCAAAAAGTGATAATGGCAAGAGTATCGATTCATGGTTTAAATTGAATAGCTTGCTTTGGTGGAATAACGATACGAAGCAAGATGTTGTAACTGGGGCGTATCAGGGGATGTGGATTCCCGATAATATGCTTAATTCTAACATAACATTCTCAGTGCGTTATTCTGTGCAAGGATTAAGCCAGCCGAATGCAGTACAGTTTGGCAGTGGTTATGCAACTGCAGAGGGTTCAATCATTCCTAAAATGCAACAAAACGTTATCACTGAGATTTCTAATCCGAAAGAGTCAAGGCGTTTCTTGATTTTAGTAGATAAAAACTCGCTACAGACAGAAGTTAATAGATTTATGGGCGCATTTAACAATAATAATATTAAAGCAGGGGAGTGGGTAGAAACCAAAGATAACAATCAAAATATTACGCACTATTCTGTTTGGGACAATAATAATACTCCTCAGAATATTAATCTTGTGGTTATTGTTACGGCTGGAAACAAGACGCATTATCATTATGATTCCGTAGAGAATGTTATTTATAACAATTCGACAATGGTTACAGCGCCAGAAGGATTTGAAGGCGCTGTGGACATTAGCATACGCCTTGAGGTTGCGGGTGCTCTTCCGGGAGAGGCTTTGGATGCGGCCACTACTAATATTGCCCCATCTGCCGCTGCAGGGAACACCCAAACTTTTAATAATGAAAATGAAGTTTACCTTGCAGGCTTTGGTATTACCGAAATAATGCTTTTAGTTATTTTTATCCCAGCATTTTCATTATTAAGCAGGTTGGTTAGCTATGTGAGAAGAAATAATATAGGTAAGAAGGCAGTAGTTATTATTATTGTTGGATTGGGAGTTATTTCTTTCTTGGCCGGATGTGGTACTGGATTTGTTCCTGATGAAGATGATACTATCCCCGGTGGCGACACAGGAGGCGGAACTGGACAGACATCAACAGAGCCGACAATTACAACTCCTAAAGAAGGGCTTGTTTCTTACGAAGAGGGTACAAAAGCAGGGGTATACCAGATTCATTTTTCTCCTGATATTGAACAGGATGCGACATCGAAATCAGCAATAGATGTCCAGATATCCGCAGTATATAGTGACAAGACCAGCAAGACTCTTTATTTTAACCTTAATTCCTTCAGGGAGAATGGATGGACGATTGAATTCGATCTTGCTAAAGCAAAAACACCGGATAATCGCATACCTTATGGGAGTATCATTAAATTCACGATGACATATCTTAATGGGCCGGAATATAGCAAGTCAGTTGATATTGTGTATGCTGTTACTTTAGATGCTCCTTCTCAGAATAATTTTACCTATTCGCATTATGAAGGCGATAAAGATGTGGTTTATTTTAACTACAAAGGTATCCTTGAAGATTGGAAGAGTAAAGAAGTAGATCTTAATAACGTTTATGTGCAGATTGATAGGGTTTACGATAATGGGGCAGTTTTAACATTAATTAAGCCAGTTAAAGGCGATTATAGCATTGACGCATTATTAGATTCTGTTTCAGCGGCAGATCCGAATATAGATAAAGATTCTGTTATAAGAGCTGACCTTTTTGATCCGGAATTAAAAGATGCATCAGGAAAGAAAGTGGTTATGGCAAATGATGTTATCCCTTCGGGTAGTTATAAATATACTGTACGTTATTTTAACGGTATTTATACTGGTAAAAGAGTTGAAGTTCCCGCAGCGCAGACCATCACCAATCCAACTGCTAATTTCTTTAGCTGGCAGTTAACCGATAAAGGGTTGATCATTCGTTCTTTAAATACTTTAGAGCAAGAATTAAAGGATCGCGGTATAGAAAATGCAGCCGCATATTCTGTTCATATACGGATAAATGAAAAAAGAAGCTACTTCTTTACATTACAGGCATTCAAGGATTGGGGCTTTGCTGTAGGAATTAAGCAAGAAACAGCCATCCCCGCAAAAGTAGAAGTTAGTTATGTTAACGGTAATAATATTTCAGGATTCACAGATGTTAATGCTGTTAAGGCTATAGATAATCCAACAGCCAACTTCTTTACTTGGCAGTTAAGTGATAAAGGCTTACTAATACATTCTTTAAATACTTTAGGAGATGAACTCTCAGCCCGCGGACTTAAGGATTCTTCTGCAGGGGTAATTTATATCCGCATCAATGGAGATCACGGTTATCTTCTCTCATTGGATTTGTTCACGCAATGGAAATATGTTGTAGGTATTCCTAGCGAAACCACTATTCCCACAAAAGTAGATGTTTGTTATGTCAACGGTCTTGATGTTTCCGGATTTGTGGATGTTAATGCTTCAGAAACTATTGCCAAACCTACTACTAACTTCTTTACTTGGCAGTTAACAGATAAGGGATTAATGATTCACTCTCTAGACACTTTGGCTAAGGAGCTTTCAGATCGTAAGCTCGATAATTCCTCGGCAGAGGTAATTTATGTCCGTATCAATGAAGACCACGGATATCTTTTCTCGTTAGATTTATTCAAGAAATACGATTATGTAGTCGGTATACCGGATGAGAAAACTATTCCAACGAAAGTAGATATTTGCTATGTCAACGGCAATAACGTTTCAGGATTTGTGGATGTAAATGTCGCAGAAACAATTGTTAATCCTACCGCTAACTTCTTTACATGGCAGTTAACAGATACTTGCTTAATAATCCATTCTTTAAATACCTTAGAACAAGAATTAAAAGATCACGGTATAGTAAATTCAGCAGCGTATACAGTGCATATTCGTATTAATGGGAATACAAGTTATTTTATGACCCTGGATCTATTTAAGAAATATAATTACGCAGTAGGGATATTGCAAGAGAAAACTCTCCCCGTAAAAGTTGAGGTTAGTTATGTTAACGGTAACAACGTTTCCGGATTTATGCCAGTTCAAGCAGCAGAAAGCATCGATAATCCGACAGCTAACTTCTTTACATGGCAGTTGACGAATGACGGATTGATGATTCATTCTTTGAATGTATTGGCTGAAGAGCTCTCGCAACATGGGTTAAATAGCCCATCGGCAGAGGTAATTTATGTCCGCATCAATGAAGACCACGGATATCTTTTCTCGTTAGATTTATTCAAGAAGTACGATTATGTAGTCGGTATTCCTCAGGAAAAGGCCATTCCTACAAAAGTAGATGTTTGCTATGTTAACGGGAACAATGTCTCAAGATTCACAAATATAAATGTTGCTGAAACTATTACTAAGCCTACAGCCAACTTCTTTACTTGGCAGTTAACGGATAAAGGGGTAATTATTCGTTCATTAAATACATTAACAAATGAATTAAGTAACCACGGGATAACTGACGCAACTACTCGTACAATTCATATCCGTGTCAATGAAAATAAGAGCTATTTCTTTACATTAAATGAATTCATTGGCTATAACTATGCTGTAGGCATCCAACAAGAAACTGCTATCCCAACTAAAGTAGAAGTGAGTTATGTTAACGGGAATAATGTTTCAAGATTTACAGATGTAAATGTTGCTGCAACGATCACTAAGCCCGCAACAAACTTCTTCACATGGCAGTTGACAGATAAAGGATTAATCATTCGTTCATTAAATACTTTAGGCCAGGAATTAAGCAATCGTGGAATTAATGACGCGGAATTGAGAAGTATTCATATCCGTGTAGATGGGGATAAGAGCTATTTCTTTACATTAAATGAATTCATTGCCTATAACTATGCTGTAGGGATTGGCCAAGAGATGTCATTGCCGACAAGAGTCGAAGCGAGCTTTAATTATGGAAACAATGTTTCGGAATTCACTCCTGTGAATGTGGCAGAGACAATTACAAAACCCGCGAATAACTCATTCAGCTGGGAGTTAACACCTCAAGGCTTGTTAATCCGTTCTTTGAATAACTTAGAGCAGGAATTGAATAATCGTGGTATTACGAATGCAACTGCCCGTACAGTGCATATCCGCATAAATGGCGAGACTAGTTATTTCTTTACCTTAAATGAATTTAAGGCTTACAATTTTGCTTTAGGTATCGCACAGGAAACAACTGCTCCGTCAAAAGTTGAAGCTAGCTTTGTAAATGGAAATTTGATTTCAGGCTGGATAAATGCAGCTAATGCAGTAGCTTTGCCTTCTCCGGCAGGCGTTGCCATTGCGCCAAAGAATACAAATAACGATGCAATGTATATTGCAGGATTTAATTGGAATAATTTAGTTAGCTATGCCAACGCACAAAATATTCCACTTTCAAATAAATTTATTCGGCTTAGAGCTAAACATCAGGATGGGCTGACAGTTTATGATATATACCTTTCCGGTGAAGAGGTGCACTCGAATGACAATAATCCCGGCATAGATTTAACTAAGGCTCAGAAAATATCCGGGAATGCGACAACAGGTACTTATACAATCGCTTTAACAATCGTAAGCGGAGTTTCTATTTCTCCCGAAGTTAATTTAGGCACAATTCAGGTAAATACATGGGCATGGATTGCTCATAATAATTTGATTACTCCTTTCCAATGGGAAATTGCCAGAGCTAATTTTGAGAAAATCTTTAGCCATAGAAGCAGGCTTACTTGTACTGCAAAAGAAGCCATAGATTATGCTCTACAAGCACAGGCAGAATATAATGCTGGCTTTGCAAGCAAGATTTACCGTGCGATTCGCCTTGTAGATAGGTCTGTGGCGCATGTAAACAAATTAGATGCCGAAACTAGGGCTAAATTCAACACAATGTCTTCTTATAAATTATTAAGTGTCAGCCCAGTTATGTCGTTAATTGCGATAGGAAATCAAAAAATTGTCTTTGCTTTGATTGTGATAGTTCTTGGAGTTTTGGTTTTAAAAATTGTCGTTATGCTGCTAAATGATGTGAGAAAAGTAAAGCTCGGTGCATTGGTTGCCGGGATTATGTCTGTTATTTTATTTTTAGCTGGTTGCGGAGTTACACCTACCACCCCGACAATTCCGGATGACCCTACAGTTATTGAAAATCCTCAAGATAATAGCGAGAAAATGTATAATTGGCTCCTTAGCCGTCAAAGGATAAGTGGCGTAATTGAAGCGGATGCAAGCGTTGCTTATACCTATGATCAGGCTTTGGCAGCAGAAGTGTTGTATTTGTTTGGTAGCCGGGCAGAAGAGCCTTTAAAGAAAATGCTTAATTTCTATCAACGCCAATATGAAAACCAGATTGCACAGTATGGGGCATTTAAGGGATTTTTTGAGGCATATACAGTGTCAGGATCTCCTGATAATCAACATGGCCAAGGGCACGTTGTCGGTCCACACGGATATTTATTACGATTCTTATCAAAATATACCAAATATCATCCGGAATATAAGCCGCTAGCTAAGGCAATCGCTGATTGGATAATTTCCCAGCAGGATGTTGATGGTTTGATTACTTTTGGATTTGATGCTAATGGCAATAAACTTAACTGGTATTCTACAGAACATAACTTAGCAGTCTTCGGAGGTTTGGATGGTTATGCGGAATGGGTGGTGGGTTACGGAAATTCTGATTATGATTATTATCATGGCGCAGTAGTTAAATTAGAAAATGGGATAAAAACAATCCTTTGGGATGGCCAGCGATTCTTAGCTGGTAAAAACGATCAGAAATATGTCGCGGATGCATACACATTAGGATATCTTGCTTTTGGTTATGATTACAGCAGTCTTCCGTCTGCTGCAGAGGGAATATTTACTACTACGCATTCAGGGATTACCGGGGTGGATAATGGAAAGTCTATTTATCCGGACTTAGATGGAGTGCAATTTGAATTTACTGCCCAGCTTGCTTTGACATTCAGGCTTATCGGAGAACAGGGAAAGGGCATGTATTATCTTGGAGAAATCGATAAGGCAATCCAGGTTCAAGACGATATCGCATTCTTGTATCAGGCGACGAATCCTTCAACTCCTCCATATGGCACTTGGCTTTGGGGGGACAAAACTCCTTCAGTTGCTGCAGTATGCTGGTATGTTTTCGCACAAAAGAGCTACAATATTCTTCCGGGTAGGTCGTGGGTAGAAATTAATAAACAAACGTCCAATCGTACTCGCCAAGGTAAAGTTGCTCCAACTCAAGAAGAATTTGAGGTTGCATTTAACGGAATTAACGTTTCTGGTTTTGACAAGTTGCCGAGCGTTAATCTCGAAAAGCCAAGAAATATGTTGAATTTAATTGGTGAGCATGGCGCTGCAAGATTTCTACAGGAGCTAGCTTCTACGGGACACATCCGCGCTCCCCCACAAGCTTTGTTAGATTCCAATTCTTTTTTAAAGAAAATATTTGAAAGCGCTTTCGGTTTAGTTTATTTTGAGAATAATCAGGTTTATATTTTACTTTCCCCGGATATCCTGTCGCAGAACAACCCCGAATTTCTCTTTACTTTAGTCCATGAAGCTGTCGAGGCATATTATAGGGTAGAAAAACATCTTAATGCAGAAGAAGCACACGCATATGCTTTAAAGACAGAGCAATTCCTTGTTTCTTTAGACCCATTTGTTGACCTTTGGAAGAATTTAGCGGAAAAGAACTTGTTAAGTAGTGTGTTAAATGTTCCTGTTAGAGACGAGAAAGGTGTCAAAGAAATTCTTAACCAATCCTTAAATACAGTTGTGGTAAATAATAATTTTATACTTACGCGTATCAGCAAGTTAGTATTGACCAATGAATTAATCGATGCAGAGCAATTAGGTAGAGATATCGCTTTAGAATGGCGTGTATTAAAAAACAGTATTATTGGTTTTGAAGCCTTATATTTTGAAGACAATCACTTTATTATCTTCTATAAGATAGGTAATAGCCGTATCGCAATAAGAATTGCTCCGGATTATTTCGTAGATTATTTGACTGATACAGAAAAAATTGTTTCTTTCTTAGGCAATGGGGCGAGAGTGGATATTGTTTTAGATCAGGCAGAAGTAGAAAGCATAAAGAATGATTTAGATTTCTATAAGCAACATCCTGAATTTTATCAATTTGTTTATAGGCTTAATTCGGATAATTATCAAGATGCGCTTGATGTTTTGACTGAGTTGGAAGCATTGGCAAGGAATCCGGAATTAAGAAGGGAAGCGGAGAGATTAATTCATGCGGCTTTAGGTATAGACAATCAGGCTGTTCAGCTAAAAGCTCAGTCTATGCTTAATCATTTATATAGTGCAAGGCCCACGGATTTTCCTTACGCTAAAACAACTAGAATTGCAAAACTTGGCGAAGAGATTAAGTTTGAAGATCTGGTTATTGAAGTTAATGCGGATAGCGTAAGAAACCTTGAGGCATTTGGCGCGCGTTTTGTAATTTTACAGGAAGGCGTTGTTAAATACTTGGATTTGGCAGTAAGCAGAGAAGATACAAATAAGCTTAGGTTATCAACGAACAATCCAATAATTGCCAAGAAGGGCATAATCCATGTCGCTTTACAGACGAGGCAGGATAACAATGCTCAGTGGATTTATTCTCAGGATGAAAAAGGCAATATTATAATCTTTTGCCAGAGAGATTTACAAGGTGAAATGATCTATCAGGCTTGGCCTGCATATATGGGGGTTTATGACCAGGATTGCAAAGTATTTTATGATGAAAATGGCAGGGCAATTCCCGGCACATTTAAATCTATAGAAGACATCTTGCCTCGTTTAAAAGAGAAAGATTTCCGTTATATATATGTTATGGGGGTTTATCAGCTTGATAAGCCGGAAAATATCCAAGGCCAAGCTGGCCCTGATGCTTCGTTATTTTCACCTCTTAGCTTTAGCATTAGCAAGGAATTAGGCGGTGAAGAGGGGCTAAAACGATTGGTAAGTAGAGCGAAAGAAGAATTTGGTATTGATATTATTGTTGACCTTATACCGCATGTTAACCAGAATTTTAAAGACCTTCCTGAGTGGGCGATTGTAAAAGCAAGGGCTTTTGGAAAAATTGTCAAGCGCCTTGCAACAGATGGAAGCTGTAATTATGAGGATGGCAGTGCGGTTGAATGGCATGATTCAGCAATGATTAATTGGAGAGACAGCCGCAACATAGAAGCATTTGCAGATTTAGTAAGAAGATTAGCTTCTTTAGGGGTTTCTGGTATAAGAGGCGATGTGTTCCACAGGCTCGGGAGCATGTTGCCGGTAGATGCCTCTTTAAATAGTAAACAAAAGTTATTTGGACAGGTTACTTCTTGGGATCGTAACGCATATGGCAAATACAGAGGCGGATTTAGGATTGTAAATCAATGGGATGCTAATGAGGCTAATCCATTATTGATTTATTTAGTTGCGCAAATTTCAAAAGAATATCCGGAATTTGTTTTTATTGGGGAAAATTATGAAAGAGACATTCAATTGGTTAAATCCGGTATCGTTCCAATAGATATCGGTACCCATGATGATTTGGAAAACTGTTTATTGCGCGGTAGCAGCACCCAGGATGTTTTAAACAGCCATTTCCGTTGGCTATTTAGTGCTTTCCCACAAGGAGCTCAGCTTGCCTCAGCCCTGGAGACCCATGATTATTATCGCCTCATGGATAGATGGAACAGCTATGGGCCCGAAAAAGCAAGAGCGGCAATCTGGGCGTGGTTAGCAACAACTCGCGGGCCTGTCATCATCTATAATCGTCAAGAAATAGGCGAGGTTCATCGTATCAGAATAGATAATTTTACTTATCATAATTATGATGAAGCTAATAGGCAGAAATATTTTGCTCAGCTTGATTTTGAAAACAGATTTGGCGAAACAGTGCAGGATTTTTATTCGAGGGCTTTAGGCTTCTATAGAGCAAATCCAGCAATTTATAAAGGAGACAACTATATTATCAATACCGGACATAATAGAGTATTTGCTATCGCAAGATACAACGGCAAAAGCAATTATATATTCTTGATTAATATGGGATGGGAGAAGGCGTCTGTAAATATTGAGTTAGCGCCATTGGTTGCTAGATTGAATATTGATACAACTTCAAATAAAATTTATAAGATAGTTGATTGTGAATCAAAGAAAGAAGAACTATTCTCTGGAGCTGAATTAGCTGGAGAGAACTTTAAGTTAACCCTCGATTCATTTAAGACGGCTATTATTTCAATAAGTGATGTTACTGGATCTTGCGATCAGAATGATTTGTTAAGACAATCACTCATTCGTTATCAATTACAAGACAAGCTGTTACGTGTTACCTATAATTACGCATTTAAGTATATTGAAGAAGTAACTAATAATCCAGGGTTGTTCTACGGCCGATTCAAAGAATTAGCTATGGTTGTTACAGATATAAATAATAAAAACAGTATAAGCATTGCAGACTTGACTATATTAATGCACGATTTAATTGAGAAATATCCGGTACGTAAGGCTGAAATCTCAAATCAGCTATTAAATGGTTTGGCCGCAAATGAGTTTGATAAAGACGTTACGATTGTTGTAGGCAAGGTTTTACGCTGGATGGGAGTGGGCGTTGTAGTATTTGTTACCCCTGAAGTAAAGCCGCTTTCTCACGTCGGCGGCATGGCAGATGTATTAGGTGAGCTTCCAGTAGTTTTAGTCGAATCCGGATTAAAAGTTTATGTTGTTAGCCCGCTTTATACATATTCAGAAACCAATAATGGGATTATCAGCCGTAAATATATTAAAGACCAAACAATAACTAAATGGAATATTAAATATACTGGGAAAATTGCTCAGGTTTATTTGGGGCGTCATGGTATTGTTCAGGCAGCAGTGGCGCATACTAAAATAGCAGGCGTTGAGCACTTATTGTTAGATAACTCTGATTTTGCGGATGCTTTATACGGTGGGTTAAGAGGCAATACCACTGATCCTAATCAAAGAGTAACTAAGGAGCATGAGGAGTTAAGGGCGATATTTCTTTCATTGGGTGCTTTGGAAGCAATGAAGGTAATGAATATATACCCTGATATAGTTGTCGGTAATGATTGGATGTGCGCTCCTTTATTAGCGCATCTTAATTCAAGCCGTTCTTTATATAGGAATGACCCGCATTTTATGCATACGGATAGAATCGGATGGGTGCATAATAATGGGCAGGATTATCAGTTTAAGGTTGGGCGTTTCCAGGAAGGGGTTGATTTATTGGGTAATATTGGATTAGCACAAGAAGATTACGGTTGGTTCATAGACCCGCACAATGGCGATACAATAAATTTCATGGCTGCATTTATTAGAAATGCTCATTTTGTTGTTGCAGTAAGCCCCGGGCAGATGTCTGATTATTTAAGAGGTGATGGTAAGGGTTGTGGTGAAGGTCTTTGCCATATATATCGTCAATTGATGAATGAGCGCAGGCTGTTTGCTATTACAAACGGGATTTTCTTAAGAGAGATTCAAAGAGGGTGGTTTGGAAAGTCCATGTTTGATGTTAGAGAAGAAGCAGATATAGAGAATCTATTGGCTATGGTTGCCGAGAAGAAACAAGAAGCCAGAAAGGTTATTGCTGAATATCCTGAATATTGGAGGGCAACTGAAGACAGAAGAAGTAATATTGATGATGGAAATTTTGTGGTAAACATGGTTTCACGTATTGATTCCCAAAAAGGGATGCAGTTTGTCGCTCCTTTTGTGCGCCGAATAATTACTAGCGGCAGGTATCCTGACGTGATGTTTGTTTTTGGAGGGAAAGGGAACCCCGATTTAATGAAAGAATTAGATCGTTTGGTGTTTGATTTTCCTGGCCGCGTTGGTTATTCTAATGGCTATTTACCCGATCCTCATCCTACCAAGATTTATAATCGAACATTTATGGGGGGAGATTTATTTATCGCCTTTTCAACTTGGGAACCGGGTGGAATTTCGCCGATGCAGGCACTTGGATTTGGCGTGCCTTGCCTTGTTTCTGATGTCCAAGGCCATAAATCAACAGTGAAGACTATTGCCATTCCGGAATTTTCTTGGGCTTTTGATGTAACTAGCGATGAACAAGGATGTAATGGTGCACGTTTCCCGATTGACGAAGGTAATTTTGATAATACTATTAATAATATTATGGTTGCTTTTGACCATTGTTATAACATTTGGAGCCAAAGAAATGTTAATTCTAAGTATTCACAGTTGATAAGAAATGCTTTATTCAGCGATAACAGCTGGGAAACCAGCATTAATTTAGTAGAAGCATTGTTTAAATTCTCTGTAACAGGCGAAAATCAACATTATCAAAGATTTTATCCTCCAGCTACTTCGTTTCTCGGTAAGCATTCAGAAGAACAAATTGACGAGTATAGACAGCGCGTAATTAAAGCTCATGAAGAAGGAAGAGTTGTTGAGCTAGCTCAACAAAATAATAAAGAAATCTTTGATATTTTAGACACATTGGAAGTAAAACGCGATGCCAATAAAGAGCCTTTAAGATTACACGATATTTTACAGGCCAAGAGAATATTTCTTGTTACGAATTCAGAGCGCGGGCCTCCGGATGGATTTGCCGAAGATGACGCAATCTTTGTATTCCTTAATAAAGAAGATCAGATACTTATCCGCATCGCAGTAATTATATTCCATGAAGCTGTAGAGCAACAGTTAGTTGCCGAAGGCCTGCTTGTCAATGAAGCCCATAATTTTGTTAGTTCAATCCACCATTTAGTTGGTAATCTAGATTACTGGAGTAATAAATTTAGCCTTACTGGAGCACATGAAGAAGAAGCAGAGTATTTTAAGTCTATTTGGAGCCGTTTCATTCGAGGGGCCAAGGCGTTTCTTATTGGGGAAGAAACATCTAGAGGGGAGAATTTTGTTCCTTCCGCATTATTGAATAGCGATGCGCGTAGAAAAAAACTTGGAGCAATAAGCTATGCTGATTTGTTAGCTGCTGATAAAGCTCAGCATTATTCAGATCAAATTAAACATACCGTAATGACTTTTAATCCGCTAGACGGAGGGTTAGGAGCCAATGTTGCAAGAATTAGATACCTAAACCTTAGGGCACAAAATGAACCGGAAGAATTTAAGGATCGAGCTAGAGACGAAAAGACAGGAGATGTTAAGCTTGGTGCTAAAGGGACCGACCTGGCTTACGATATCAATCTTAATGGCAAATTAATTCGAGTGAGTATTGCGGAAATGAAACTTTTGAGGATAATTTCCGAGCACGATAATGGTATTGCTTCTTATGCCGAGGCTAATTATGTGCCTTTGATTAGTTCTGATTCTAAGCCTTCCTATGAAAGGCTTCTAAAGAAATCTTGTTTGTTGGAACCAGCAAAGACGTATGAACAAGCCCTAAGAGATAGGAATATTATAGTTGGTGATATGGAGAGGTTTAATACTAAAGATCTTCCAACTCTTGATCCTGTCACCGGGCTTATATGGGATAAAAAGAAAGCAGGCGGCGGGCACGGGCAAATCGGAATGCTTTTTCTTCTGGATGTTTTAAGGTGGGGAATATCAGTAATCAAAGAAGCTTTTGCTACAATACTAAATGAAAAAATATACATTCGGGCATTCTTTAACGGAGATGGCATTAATAATATGCCGGATCGAGTTATTGTTGGCTGGATGGCAAGGGATAATATTCCTGTAGTAATGATTACGACTACAAAAGCCGGCATTGATAAGAAAGGCGGCCAGATTGGCATAGAAAGGTTTGAGAGTGATTTAGACGAGGCCCCTTCAATCTTAGAGCTTGCTCAAGTACATAAGGACCAAAGGAAGCTTTTTGCAGAAATGGGTTTAACAAAGGGAGAGGCAGGAGCCCAGTATTTTAATACAAATATAGCACTTATTAATTATAATGCTCTTTCTCAAATACTTAAAGCTCTGGCTCAAATCGTCGGGGAAGATAGGGTCAAAGAAATTATCGCTCCTACACTTATACCTAATCCTAAAGAAGTAAAGGATAAAGATGGTAATGTGCTATTTAAATTTATCCAGTTGGATGGGGCGCTTGGGTCAGCATTGCTTAATTTGAATGCATTTTTTGCTCGAAGCACCGATCCAAGAATAAAATCGCTGCTTTCTTTAAGTGGCACAGGGAAATTGTTAAATATCGTTAACGCAGATAAGAATTATCGCACCCGTTTCTTTACTCCAGTAAAAGAAGCTACGGATTATTGGTTCCAAAATTACACTGATTACTATTCTAAAGACAAGATTTCTTCAACATGGATGCTTGAAGATTCAGAAAGTGACCTTACTCCTCCATTATTTGACTTGATTTCTTATAAGAGAAATGCAGAAGGCGTGTTGCTTCTTGATAAGAAAGGAGAGCCTGAGGACGATGGATTCTGGAAAGATGTCCAGAATTGCATTGATTGCCTCGGTACTAATGCTTCAACCAAGCATCTTAAATCGTTGGCTATAAAAGGAAGAGTTAAGCTTCAATGTGCAGTATACGCAGGCGAAGTAGAGATTAACAGTAACTATCCAGGCGTGGTGGATCTCAATGATTATTCTAATTTACCTCGAACATCTGCGGGAAATCTCAATTTGAATGATATTGCAATTATTATAGATGAGAATAAAGAATTAACATTCAAACAAAAAACAGTTGAAACTAAAACTAATGACGGCTTCAAACATATAACTTCTGAGAAATCAGCAAAGAATATCAAGATAGTTTCTATTACAGGGCCGAATGCAAGCGGGAAAAGCGAATCCGGTAAGCATCTTGCTTCCAAAGGTTTCCCGGTTATTGAAATAGATGAAATTTTCCGTAAGCTTAGCAAAGTCGCTCCTGCAGAATTAATAGAAAAGCTTACAGCAGAATTTGGTTTGGGAGTAATCAATCAAGCAGGTGGCGTGGATAAGAGTGTTGTTTTTAAAAGCTCTGAAACGCTTGCTAGGTATGAACAAATTACTAGGCCTTTTGTTTTGTTGAAAATATTAGAGCAAATTATAGAGAAGTTGGATTTATCCTCAAGTATTATTTTTGTTGATGGTGCTTATACCCATAAAATCGGAATGAATCAATTAATAGATGAAGTTTGGTATTTGGCGAGAGAACGGGAAACACGTGAAGAGTCTATGTATATAAGAGATGCTGCTAAAGGGATTCCTGTTGAAGCTACTAGGCTTGCTATAGAAAGATTAAATAAAGATTTACCTTCACATGAAGAATATTGCGCCATGGCTTCATTAATTATCGATAATAACGGGGAGTTAAGTGACGCTTTGAATTTAGTAGATTGGCATGTTAAAAGAATTTTAAATGGATTAGCTAAGCCTACAGCTTTGGATGGAGAAATTCAAAAGAAATGGCAAGAAGCTTGGAATAAAGGCATATTTATTGTTACTCCAGAACAAATGCAACGTACAAAAATGCAAAAAGGGTTACACAATTTCGTTGCTCGTTTATCTGCTCATGAGAGAAAGGCTCGAAAGATGTATTGGCTGGATATGCCTGTTAAGTTGGATTTGCCGCTCGAAGCGGATAAATTTAATTTTTCTAAGATTAAGCCCGAAGAAGTGTTGGTAGATAATCTTCGCCTCGCAGGAGAAAATTGGAAAGTAGTTATTAATGCTTCGCCTACTGAACAATACGCCTCAATTCTTGTTCCTAAATTGACGACTAACCAGTATATATATAGATTTGACATTAGTGCATTAGTTGAATTTTCAGCTTTAACAAAGGCTACCGTGTTCTATCATAGCTTATTTGCCGGAGCAAGCGTCAATAGCAAGCATTTCCAATTGTATTATTCAGATTTGCATATATTTAATTTTATTGAATCTTCCGATTTAGCTTGGGAAAGTTACGGTAATGTTGCGATTGCCAAGTTGACAGGTTATCCAGGAAACATATTTGCAATAAAAGGCGAAGATCAATCTCAGCTATCTTTAGCTTTATGGTTGGCGGTTAATTATTTCCAGGAAAGGAATATTCCTTTTGAGCTTTCAATGAAAGGTAATTTAGCGGTAATAATCCCAACTGCAAATGAATGCCCAACTGCATTTAAAGGAGATCCATGGGGATGCCCAGAGAAGATGGGGCTGCTTAATGTAATGAGTAAGGATAATTTTGATAATCTAACTTGGGAAAGTATAGTAGTCTCATTGAAGGAAACCACTCTTCCCGATGATAAGTTTGAGGAATCATTAGAAGATTTAAGGGGAATTTTCGAATCAAGGATTAGAGTTATGGATGTTTCGGCAAATGTTCAAACAGAAAAAGTTAGTATTATTTCAAAAGATGTATTATCTCCGAACGACTTGGAAAATATTAAAGAAATCAGTCTTACTTTGGAAGAGGGGGCTACTGAGTGGCCGCTTGGCCGTGTTGAGTATATTCGGAGAATGTTTGAGCATAAGCTTGCAGGTTATGCCTGGTCTCCGGAAGATGGCGAATTTACTGATACCGTGAAACTTTTCACAGCAATGGTATCTGACAGAACGGTTGGGTTCTTGGTATATAACGAAACGCACCGGAGTGTTTGTTTCATGGGTGTTCATTCGGCATTTCAGGGTAAGGGAATTGGAAGAGCTCTTCTTAATGAGATATTTTTGTATGCGGTCAAGACAGGAGATAGTAAGGGAGAGACACATATATCTTCATTTGGTAAATTGGATAATCCGATAGTAGGGGTAAGGGTTTTGTCTACCAATGAGAAAATGCTGGCGTTAATTCAAAAAATGCAAAGAAAATTAAACTTTAGATTAATACGATGGAAAGACGGAGCATATTATAATATTGTTATTAGCTTGAAAGATTGTAATCAGATTAATTCTTACCCTATGTTGGTTGGTGAATCAATCCAGCAGCAATCCGAACAGAAATACGGTAAGAATAAAGCTTTAACTTGTATTGAAGTGAATGGTTTTGATTTAAAACAACCAGAAGCATTTGTAGATAGCCATTTTGAAGCTTTAAATAATAGATTAACAGAACTTGAGCGTTTATTTGGCAGAGCACCTCCAGAACTAGCTAAATGGAAACTAATCATTACCACTGATTTAACTCTCACCCAAGGCAACGTCGCCGGATGCAACATTGATACAAGAACAGTTTATCTCCATCCGTATTTCTTTAGTCTTCCAGAAGCAAAACAATTAGAGATTCTCTATCATGAGCTCATTAGCCATATTGCCAAAGGTATAAGAGATGAAGCTGAGGCAATGAGAGATACGCAGGAATTTGTTAGTAGTATTATTGATAATAAAGAAGGTAATGCTTCAATTGAGAACACTTTAAACAGGCAGTATCAAGAATATGCTCAGGACAAATGGGTGTATCATCCTGAAGTTAGAGCTGGTGTGTTTGCTGGAAGATTTAATGAAATTATGCCAGTAAGCGCTGAATTTGTTCCTTCTATTGCCTGCAATTATAATTGTCCAACCTGTACTTATGGCAAGCCTAAAATAGGTTTTTCCGGTAGCTACGAGAGGGGTTTAAAAATAACTGAGCAAAATCCTGAAAGCCTGCGTGAAATAATTTCAATGATTGAAGAAAATCAGTCTGCTCTTGTTTCTACTGTGCCTCAATGTCAGAAAATGGATTTTGAAACAATGAAACTTTATATAGATAGGTTACAAACAGCGGGTATAAAAGCGCTTATTTTTACCGGCGGAGGAGAGCCGTTAACAAATTCGTTTACTATTGCCGGGATGCGTTATGCTAAAGGAAAAGGCCTAAAAGTCGCTCTTTATACAAACGGAAGCTTATTAGACGCCAAGAAAATAAAAGAATTAATAGATATTGAGCCAACTTTTATCCGCATAAGTTTAGATTCTGGAACGCAGAGGATATTTAATCTTACCCATGGCCTTCCGGAAAACAATAATACTTTACAGAAAGTGCTTAGTAACTTGACGGCATTAGCGAAAGAAAAAATAACCAAAGGTTCAAAAACTGTTATTGGAGTGGGAGTAATTATTAATCCATTGAATGCGCAAGATATTGGAGAGATAGCCAAGGTGGTGACTTTAGCGTATAAGGCAGCCGGGGGAGGAATTAATTATATTGCTTTCAGGCCTACTGCTAATTATGTCGGAGGCAACCAATTTACGCAAGCAACAGTTAGATTATTTGAGCAATTGTATGTTCAAGATAAGCCAGCATTCGAAGCTTACTATAATTTCTTTGTTAAGGGCGAGCAATTCCCTGCTTGGGTTTTTGAAAAAGCATTGGAAGGCATAAAGAGCCTTCCGATTGAAGAAGAAGATGTAAAGGGAGAAAAAGTTAAGTTCTTGCAAGGCACAACAGTAAAAATCTTAGCAATTGAAACAAAGCTTCGCGGAGTAGTTGAGAAAAAAGATTATCCTGTATGTTTGGCTAATGCTTTATTCTCCGAGGTTTGGCCAAATGGAGACGTTTTCTTATGTTCAGAGTTTAATGGCAATCCGGAGCATAAGCTTGGAAATTTAAAAGCACAGGAATTCCGGCAAATTTGGGCTAGTGAAGAAAGAAAGAAAGTAATTGCAAATATATGTTTACACACAAAGTGTCCGCCGGTTTGTAAATTGCATGAATATAATCAGACCTTTTATAGGATTGAAAAGGCAAGGCAAAGAGCGCTTCAAGGTGATGCGGTAGAGTTTGAAGCCATTAAAACCCAAATAGAGCAACTCTCTACAGCTGCCGGTTCAAACGAAATGCAGAATTTTCTTTATCCTGCTACTATGCCTACTTCTAATGAGCCTGATAGAATTCCAACTAACGATGAGTTGGGAATGATTATTTCAGCTTTTGGCGGAAGTGATGCTTTGGTATCGAAGGGTATTACTTTGGATAGTTACAACGTTGTAATCAGTCCTTCCTTAGTTGCACCGGCAGAAGTAAGGGGTAGTATTCTATTTGTTAATCCGAATATTCTACGTGGCCCACAGGAGCAATTAAAGGTGATTTTTGAGGGGCATGAGTTATTTCATCTTTTGGGTGACGGAGAAGATAGAGCGTTACAACAAACTATTCAGTATCTTTTTGAACATAAATTATTAAATAGCCATATCGCTTTCCTTAAAAATAATGAGATAGGCCTTAAGCCAGATCAGGGTTGGTTAAATTCATTAAATAATTTAACTTTACAGCAAGTTGGAAACAATAACGCTTTGTATATGAAAAAGCCTTGGAAGGATTTATTAGAATCAGATAATTTTGATGAGTTGCATATTGTTACAGCCGGAGGCGGTGGGGATGTCTTAGGAGCTGTGCTTATGGCCAGAGAAATGAAGTTTATCCTTGATAATCTTGGCAAGAAGCAAACAAAAGTATCTGTTTTTACTACCAACCTTAAAAGAGGCGAAGAGAATCCATTGGGCGGCCCGACTCCGGTAGATAATATCGGGATTGTAAAAGATGGAATATTCCATAAGTTAAATCCGCTCGGCTCTTCACAGCATTTTTATGTTTTAGATGAGCCTAATATTATTGCCCGGGTTGGTATTAACGGCCGTTCATTGATGGTTGATATTAAAGAAGGAACGATCATTGACGATATGAAGAGGATGGGTATTGATTTAATTATGATGGATGTTTCTGATGGATCAAAAGCCTTGGCAGCCGGTTATAGCCAGTTGATTGAAAACAAAAAAGTTTTGACAATCGGTTTGGATATGGGTGGAGATATTTTAGCCAGGTATCCACATAATATAGATTGTGAAAATTGCGCAACCCATCCGGAAAAAGATGTTAAATCTCCGGTTACGGATACAGTTGTTTTAGGAATGTTTGTTAAACTAAAATCAGAATATGCGCATGATGTTATCTTAGGTATTTCTGCGTTGGGCGGAGACGGCGAGCTCGGGGTTACCCTTATGAAATATCTCAACGAATTTGTTTCAACAGGAGAGATTAAAGGCGTTTTGGATAATAGGAAAGAAATTGTATCACAGGGGAATAATGGCTTATCAATGTTAAATGAGGTACTTTCTTTGGATATAGTCAGTGAAGTTTCGACTAATTTACTTAGGAGATTAAACAGGTCTATAAGAGGTTTAGATTACGCGTATTCTTCAGGAGAGAATCCGGAGATGGTAATTGGTTGGGAATCCCGAAAATCCGAATTTAATCCTCAAGAAGCAGAAACATTGTATGAACAATTGCCTTTTCCTTTTTCCGGGCAGAAAATAAGAAATGGCACTAGAACTGAAGTTCTTCCGTACGCATATCTCCACACAATATTTATTGATCCTGCAACACTGTATCGTCTTATCCCTGCTGAAGTTTTATCTAAGCTGGAACAAAATGATACCTGGTTTGGGGTAGAAAAAATATTTAGAGAAATGGGCTATTGTACCGAGATGACGGATTTAAATAATATAGAGGCAAGAAAGAAAATTACTGGATTCTTGGAAAAATTATCAGAAAATCTCGATTCTGTTAAAAAACATTCAATTCTTTCCGGTGCGGCAAAGATAGCAAGATATTTTAACGAAGCAGAAGCAAAGCAGAAATGTTTTGATTATCTGGAAGACTTGGAAAAGGCATTTTGGAGTCCTAAGCCAAGCTATTACATTTTTAGATATTTGATAACCTTTACTTTGGAAGCAGTAGCTAAGAAATCAAACGGTGATATTTGGGTTTTTGTGAATTATTGTGAAGTTCTTCGTAATTTTATATTGCATACTAATAAAGAAGGTAAAGTTCCCGAAGCTATTCTAGTGATTTATTCTTTACTAAGAAAGCAAATGCTATCAATAATTGAGTCTAGTGCTAGCCCGTCTGATTGCAGCCGTTTGCTTAATATGTTAGAGATTAAGCTTTTAGAGAAGGCTACAAGCAGGCATTTTAGGTTATACGAAGATGAGAATTTGGATGCTATTGTGAAAGATGCCATAGCATCGGTTAAGGGTGGGAAAGTCAATGCTTATCCTTTAAGCGTTCCAGATCAGTTTGCACAGCAGGCTCAACCCGCAGATGCCGAAAGTATTCTTAAAGATAGATTAATAAAACTAGAAAAGCTCCTTGGCCGCGCACCGCCTGAGGCAAAAAAAATCATTACCACCGATTTAACTCTTACCCAAGGCAATGTCGCCGCCTGCAACATTGATACAAAAACAGTCTATCTGCATCCATATTTCTTCAAACTGCCCTCATCTTTACAATTAAAAATTCTTTATCACGAGTTTATCAGCCACATTATTAAAGGCCTAAGCGATAATAATAACGACGCGATGAATGATACTGAAAGGTTCTTTAGTCTCAAGTATTCTAATCCTCGCGATCCCGATTTAGATTTAGATGCGTATGACAAAGAGCATTATGCTTGGGATCCCGCTAATAAATATTGGTGTTCAAAAGTTTATCCAAGATTAGTACTAGGCTCTTGGGATGATATTCTACATTCCGATAGAGTAAAAGCAGCCCCTACAGATATGCAGAATCATGTGGCAATACGCATGGCCTCAGGTTTTTCTATTTATGTTTTTGATGCGCATTCATATTCTGAAGATTATCTGCAGGAGGCTAGTGAGAGAGGTGAAGTAAGCCGTCATGAAAATTCGGAGATATGGATTGATGAGCATTGTGATACACAGCGAATAAGTGAACCGGACGCATCTATTGCAAGGACTATTGTTCAGGATGGTTGGGTTAATAAGCATATTTGGGTTAATTTCAATGATCAACTTGGAATGAAAGTTGGAGGTTCTGATCAGGATTTAGCCGAATTTCACATAGAAAATAGAAAATCTCATTACACAAATTATTTTAAAGTCCGCGCTCGCCCGCGTAACACAAAGGCTATAATCAATGTTGATACTGATGCGGCAGATGCAGAGCCGATAGTTAAGTTTATCCAGCAGGTTAACGAAAAAGATGGGATTGTTCCTTCAACTGTTCATATCTCAACTTCTCCTCCAAATTGTGATGATACCGAATTAGATAGAGCATATAGCGATTTGGATGGTTTACGTTATCCCGAAGGTTATGGGACAATAAACAGGTGTATTGGTATTGCTCAAAATCTTCCTGTTGTTTTCGCGCTTAAAGATAGTGAGATAATAAGCCGTCATACAGCTAAAGATGCTGTTTGTGATGCATGGGATAATCTTAAAGGTGATATTGAAGCTTTTGATGCGCAAGTAGCACAAAAGAAAGAATCATTCTTATCAAGATTTTATCACGCCGCAGAAAGGACGTTTAAGGAAATCGCGGCTAAAGCTGAGAATGGAACAATCAATCCATTTGCAAATTTAAAGCTTATGAAATACGGCGCAGAAAGACAAGACGAGCGCTTAAATGATACAGAGAATGAAATTAATGTTGGTTTTCTTGCAATTACAGGCAATCCTCTTAACTGGGGGCATGTGTTGATTTCTTTGATGGGATTAAATGCTTTAAATCTAAATACCGTAATATTAAGAGTTCAATCTGAAATTAGTTATAAAGGCCTTTTAGCTTCGGAGCGTGTGTCAATTAAAGACAGGCATTTCATGGTTAATGAGGCTATTAAAGGAATGTTCCCATTAGTCAGATATACGGATATTGGTAGTGAAGAAAATATAAGCTATGAAGGCGCAGAAGACATGCATCGTTTCTTGGAGCTTAATGCCGATAGAAAGATGAGGATTTATTATATGCTTGGCGCAGAAAACGAAGCAAGGATGTGGAAGTATATGCGCCAGCAGTATGAAATGTTCAAGAAATATGGTTTTGGAAAAAATCCCAAACATCATATCACATTCGCGGTTATTCAAAGAGGTGAATACGGCAAGAACGTAACTATAGAAGAATTAAGAAGCATAGCGCAGACAGTACAAAATGAATTTGCTTCTGAAATGCCATTGGATGTTGTTTTGATAAAGGACCCGGATATAGATTTAAATGTTTCTTCAACATATTACCGCAACACCCAAGATGGCGCATTTGTCCCTCGAAGTGTCCATGAATTTGCAAAATCGCACGGATATTACGGTCATCCACCAATTGACCCAAGGACTGGAAAGCCTCTTACTGATTGTCAGGAAAAATACTTTAGGATGAAGCTTGAGCCTGTTGCCAGAGAAATGAGCAGGCAAATCCAGGGAAAGATTAGCAACAGAGAGGTTGCAGGAAACACGGCATTAGTTTCTATCGATGGTGGTTCAGGATCAGGAAAAACAACAATCGCTGAAGAGGTGGCAAGGTATCTTAAAGAGCAGGGATTGGATTCAATCATTATTCCTCTTGATATGTTCTTAAAAGACAGGATTTGGCGTTTAGCAATACAGAAACTTGTTACCGGAAGGCTGTTAGCGGAGAATGAAGAGGCTATTGTTGGCGCATTAGTTGGTAAGATTAAAGCGAAACAGCAGTATCTTAAAGAAGAGAATTTCTTTGATAACCAATCTATTCTAGAAATGTTAATGGATATTGACCATTTCCGCAGGTCAGGGGAAGAAAATTTTGTTTTAAGCATTCAGAACGCTTATGACCAGAAAACCAAGACCATGATGAAAAAGGAATTTAATTTAAAACGTGGAATGGTAATCATCTGTGAGGGTAAATATGCTAATGAAGAAGAATTGCAGCCATATTTTGACTTACGTTATCGTTTGCACGACGCCCCAGACCGCACTGAAGCGCGTTTCCAAATCCGCTCAAGAAAGCTTAGCCCCAATGATGCTGATATGCAGATAATATTCTATGGCATGTCTTTGGTTCCTTCTTATGAAATCTATGATAGGAGAACAGAGAAGCAAATACATGGGTTTATAGATTTAAGAGGCGAAGAATGGTTCTTGAAAGATAAACCTAATGGTGGAAATTTAAAGATTGACGTTGCAGCGTATCTTGCACAAATACAGTCTAAATACTTTGAATTAATGCAAAAAGAAGGGTTGTTTGAAAATCCATATTGTTTATGCATGGTTTGCTGCAAAGTTATCGCACTTGCATTATCTAAGAAGTTTAATTTACCTATAGGTGGCATAACTCCTGACAGATTAGAAATTGTTCCCGGAATGTTTTTTAAAGAAGGCATTGTAGATAGCGCTCATCAGTGGATTGCAGTTTATCATAACAATGAGTTGGTTTTATATGTGGATGGCTCATATTGGCAATTTAACGCACAATACAAAGAAATTATTATCGTAACTCCGTATCAATTAATTGTACAGAAATTTGGCTTAAGAGAAACAAGAGAGCTTTTTAGAGAGAAACTTTTTGCTTGGTGGAAGGATAATGGTGATGCTAGAGCAGAATTTGATTTTTATGAAGCAATTGTTTACTTGGCATCAGAGATAAAAAGCCCCGAGTTTGCTATGGATAATCTTGATTTAGTAGAAGATTATGAGGAATATTGTGATAATGAAATTATCAGGAGCGGAAAACTTACCGATTTTGGCGCTGAAATAGAAGCAAAGATTGAGTTGGTTGTTGCGGCTTTAGTTGAGGAAGAAAAGGGTGTTCATAGATTAAATAATTCAGCCCGATCTGTCACCACTATGACTTGTTATGATCCTTTTGTGTTAGGCTTAGGTACTGCAGGATTTTGGGTTACACCAGTTCCGCTTCTAATCACTCTTCTTATTATATCAGTCGGCTTGATAATTTTATTACTAAGCTATCAGTGTTTTGCGCAATGGGGCCAAGATGCTGTTACCGGATTAAATTCAAGGCCAGCGACACGGGAAGAAGCTGCCAGAATGCGGGATGTTATTAATTATATGCTGCGGAATAATAATTTTAATATGCCGATGTTTGATATTCGTGTGGTAAAAAGCGCCGGTAGAGACTATCTTGCTATGCGCAGAGATGATAAAGGGGTTCCGCAGGAGTTATATATTGGCGAAGCGATATTAAGTGATGAATTGGAATTACAATCATTTTTGATGAAACATATCCATCGTATCCTTAGCGTTGAGTTTACTGCCCGCGCAATGTATCATGATTGGCAGAAGCTTGATAAGTATTTAGAGACGGCGAAAGCAAACAAACCCGGGACGATGGCGCGTTTTGACAGCCTGATTGCGATTTACTTAGGGTTAGAGCCGCTTAGAGCAAAAGTACATGATTTTGCATTACTGTATCCGGAGCATCCAATAGTTAAATTTATCAACCAGCCGCGGTTATCTGAAATGGGAGAAGTATTAAGGGTGTTGCCAATTGAATTTGGTATTAGCCAGGCAAATCTTCCTTATGTAGCCCAATTCACGTTGAATATTGATGGGGTAAGAAATGCATGGAAATGCGCTTGTGATCGTCTTTTAAGATTGCGTGCTATATCAAAAGGCGAAAGCGACGAAAACAGCCTTGAGGTTTTTAATGAGCTCTCGCGTACTCTTAAGATGTTGGTGCACGAGATGAATTATATTGAAACTGAGACTTCTAAAAGAATCAGGGATTACAAGGTCGTCATCTTAAAATTAAAGATGCTTTCTGTTTTCGTGGATTTAGGAGGAAATATCAGGCATGAGGCAAATGAAATTTGTAGCGAATTAGCTCAAAGAGGCGAGTTTAGGGATTCCTATTACGATGATCATGAGGATTATGATGGTGATGATGATACGACTTGGGGTGTAGCTTCATTTAACCCGCTTCCACTTATTTTAGGTGCTGGATATGTCATGAATAATCAGGATTTTGGTTATATCGCAGCGATAGTTTTGGCTATCCTTGCTGTTATATTAGGCGGATTTTATCTTTTGCCCCAAGTAGCATCGGCGTTTGTCCATTCCGATGAATTAGCAAGTGACAAAACAGTTGAGTTGATGAAACAAGAGAGTACCAAGCGTCTCCGTACAATCATGATTTTCTGTGGCGGCTCAGCATCGAATTTCTTCTCTGAAGTAGCCCAAAAATTAGAATGGCAGCTTATCAGAGTTCTGACTCCTTTTGATGAAGGTGGAAGAACGGGTAAAATCCGTGAATGGATGAATAAAAATAAGCAACTAGCTTTCTTTGCTATCGGAGATTTAACTAAAGTTTTATTGGGCCAGGCGCCTCAAGCAGTAGTTCAGAAAATCATGGATGAAGAAATTATCTTGGGCCCAGGTAAAGTCCAGGAAAAAATTAACGCAGTAGTTAAAAGTCTATATGATCAATACAAGAAGGACAAAAAAGGTTTCCCGAAAGACTATAATATAGATTCTTCGGAATACACAACATTCGTCACCCGGCTTATTAGAATTGGTTCATATTTTGATAATAACGCCTTTCTTAGGAAATTTGCAGACGAGAGCCCTAATAGTAATTTTGCTATCCGCCATCTGGTTTATTTTGCTTATTTTTGGGAAGAGTATGATTCAGGCAGATCGTATCAAGAGGCGATAGAAGAAGCCACAAAAGATTTTATTAAACTGTTAGGTATCAAAGAAGGCCAGGCTTTCTTAAGTAGCGTTGATAAAGAACTAGGTTTTCTCATTGCTAAACGATATTTAGACGTTGATCGTGAACACCAACATAATATTACAGGTGATAGGAATTTAGGATTAGTGAAAAAGATTTATTTTAGCAACAAAAAGGTTCCGGATGCTAATAGCGCGGTAATTAAGCAATTAGAAAAGCTTCAGGCAGGGGATATGGCTGTGTTTGGGCCGGGGAGTTTCTATACAAGTATTCTTTGTAATTTGATGCCTCGCGGGATTGTTGAAGCTCTTATTAAAGCTAAAAGAAAAGGGGTAATTTGTATTTTTGCTTTTAATCCGATTTATTGTAATGAAACCATGTCTATGGGGACACGCCCTAATCCTTTTGTGCACATGGTTGAACAGATAGAAAGTCATGCTGGTATACATTCTTTCGCGGAACTTTTTGATTATGCTATTGTTAATGATTCTAATAAAAATAGCGAAGAAGCACTGTATCTTATGGGAGAGGAAGGTTCGAAAGAAGGAAGCGATAAATTTACAAGAGCAGACAAAATCAGGCGTGGGGCTATCGAAGGAAAAGACGGACTTGTGCAATATTTCAAAGAGAGAAAACAACAAGTCACAGTGGTTTCTGGAAATCTCATGAGCATTAAGAAATCCGGAGGGAAAAAAGAAGCCACATATAATCCGGATTTATTTTCTTCTCTTCTTAAGGCTTTAGCAAAAGATCACACTTTATCCAGGGTTCCGGAGATGATCGTACTTTCTGACCCGCACGCGACTGTAGATGGGCTGTTGCGTTTTATTAACACTCTAAGCGGAAGAGCAGTTTTCGTTAATGGAGATTTGATTGACCGCGGGGATGCGTTATGGGAGCTTATGGAATTAGTTGATTATTTTACGCTTGGCGATCATGAGCTCTGGGCGTTAGGCGCTTGTTTGGGGCATGATTATCTCTTAGCAATGTGGTTGCGATCGCTCTACCGCTATCCGATGACTACTGTGATATTAAAGGATTTGGGAATTGATATGGAATGGATAGAAGCAAAGAGTAAAGAAATCTATCATAATAGAGTATGGGAAGATTTAAAGAAAGACTTAGAGAAAGATAAAAAGAAATATAAAGGCCCCGATACTGCAGTAGAACAACTTTTCTTTAATATTTGGATTAAGATAGCAATTAGAGAGATAAAGAAACTAGAAGAAAGTGGCAAGAACCTTCCGCCTTCGCTTCAGCTTGTAAAGGCAACCTTTGGGGGATTAAAAGGAAAGGGCTTTGGCGTTGAGAGCAATGATTTAACCAAAGATGAACAAGAGATATTCAATTATGTAAAGACAGAATTCTTGAAATCAAGGCAGCAGCAGCATTCTGTAGCAAATTTGGCAGCGTATCTTCTTAAGGGAAGAGTTTATCAGATAGTCCGGCCGTTACCTGATATAGAGCAGACAAAAGAATTGCGAGATGTAGTCTTTCATAAGCCTGGCGATTATCCAAAGGTAATGCTGCTTCATGGAAATATTCCGATGAATGGTTTAGGCCAACCCGTAAATTTGCTTGGCCAACCAATAGCTCTAAATACATTAAAAGATTATTTTGATACCATAAATGAGAATTTGGTTTTGATAGAACAGCGTTTCCAGGAATTTAATAGAGCTGGCGGAATTAGTGGACGCGAAAAGGAATTTTGGGGAGGGATTACTTTAAAAGGTTGCATAACTGATGCGCAAGAATTCTTGTTGCGTTTAGCTGATAGCGAATACTCTCCGCTTTTTGCCAGAAAACAGAATCGTATTATAACGTATTCTAAAGGTGACAAAGAATTGGATAACGTTGCCTATGCATTTCTTACCCGAAATAAAGAGCAAGAAATGGAAGAGTCGGGAAATGCTGAGAAAGCACGGTTAAACGATCCTAAAAAGTATGCTGCTGAAGAAGTAGTTTATACTCCGCAACAAATTAAAGAGAGTTTGAAAAAACTCTACGGGTTAGAGGATAGTGATTTTGGAGATGACAAAGAAGGTGATAAGCTCTACCTTTGTTTACAGAATGAAGCAGCCAATAGAAAAATTGCCAAAAAGATTTGTGAGGTTTTTGGGGTAGAAACTATTATTCTTGGCCATATTGCAAGAGATGAAAAGACAGGTAAACCAGCAAAACTGGCTGAAGGGAAAATCTGGATGATTGACGGGTCCTTTGCTAAAAAATCCGGAGAAACAGGAGAATTGGCAGCAGAAGAAACCGGAGGATTTTTGTTAGTAAGGCAGAAGCAACACCTTGGAGATAGCGGAATAACTTCAGGTAGGTTAGTTAAGGTAGGGGAAGTCTTGAAGAACAAAGACGGCAAATTTGAAAAAGAGCAGATGATGACTATCTCCTTACTGCGGTTAAAAGAGCTTATTTATTACGATGATGCAATGTTAGAGTGGAAGTTTTTATACCGTGCGCCAGCCTTGATGCAGGATTTGTTAGCTGTATTTGGCATAAAGGTTCCTGGTTGTCCGGAAGTTTTGTCTATGGATAGAGAAGTTTGGAGTAATTTCTATAGTGAGCTACCTGATGAAATTAAAATAAGCTTAGTCGGAGAGGTTAAGAAGAGTATATCAGCGGAATTCATAAACGTGATTGAAAAGTTGTCTGAAGAAATTAAACAGGAGAATGACCAGGATAAGAAAGCCAAAAAAGAGAAACAATTGGTTGGATTGCAGAGCGGTATTAAAGATACCAATAAATTTATAGATCAATATATTAAGCTTTCAGGAGTTTTTGTTAATGCAATTCTTAATTATAATTCATTGTCTAATGATTCAAGGATGCTCTCTCGTATAAATGTTAAACCATTGCGGTTTATTTTACCAGTTTGGATTAATAATAAAGTATGTTTGCGCCGTACTGTTCAAGAGCTCGATCCTAGTTTATTTGAAAGTTTAAGAAAAGCTCCTAGAGCAAGATCATTTCCAGATAATAGAATCTATGCGGAATTAGATAGGCCGGCAGAATCTAATGATACAAATAGAGTAGCAACATATCCTCTTCTTGTCCCTGAACAATTTGCTCAGCAAGCCCAACCCGTAGATTCCGACACTGTTTTAAAAGATAGATTAGCTAAGTTAGAAAAGCTTTTAGGCAGAGCTCCTCCAGAAGCAAAAATTGAAATTACCAACGACCTCTCCAAAACAGAAGGCAATGTCGCCGCATGCGACATTGATGCAAAAACAGTTTATCTCCATCCGTATTTCTTTACACTTCCTGAATCAAAACAAATCGAAATCATTTATCATGAGCTCGTCAGCCACATCGAAAAAGGCATAAGAGATGAAGCTGAAGCAATGGAAGATACTCTTTTGGAGCAAGAAATAATAGGTTTAATTCGGGAATCAAATTATCCGTTTGCTGAAATATCTAGAGAGATTCTTAATCAACATTCTATGCGTTTAAAAAGAAGAGAAAAAGGTGAATTTAGTGTTAAAGGCGGCAAATGGCCGGAATGGAGAGATCGATTAGAATTAGCAGTAAAATGGTGGTGGACAAAAAGAGGAGAATATGATTATGAGCTCGTTAATGTCTTTGGTGAAACTAAAAAAGAAGAGGAGTCCAATGTCCAGCAGGTAACATTTGAATTTATCCGTTTGATGAAAGAGCAAGGAAAGAGATTTTATATTTATTCTGGCGGTTCAGGGGCTGGTAAATCGACTATGTGGGTTGCTCTAGAAAATGACAAGAATGATGGCAAAAAATTTCAAAAGTTTGTAATCTATACAGCTCGAAAACGAAGGTCCATTTCTATTAATAAGAATGCAGATCAGTTATATGGTGCGATTAATTTTATTTTGTTAAATGGCGCTAAAACGGAACCAGCAGATTTAATCAAACTGCTTAGAGAAAATGGTTTTGATGTAACACAAAAACTTTTGGAACTATTAGAAGCAGGAAATCTTACAAGTGAGTTATACGGAATTGATCCAGATACGGGCAAACAAAGGAAAATTGAGTTTAATGAAAAAATTGATAAAGATGGGGATGTTTTACGTATTTATACTGAATTTCATGGGGTTCAGTATTATTTTGGCAGTGAAGAAGAGTTATTATTGCTAGAGAAACAAGGAAAAATAAAAACATTTAGAATGGGGAAAAAGCGTTTATTGCAAGGATATTCATTTGAGCGTGTTCAAGACGCTCTTAGGAATGAAAACGTAATAACTGTTTTAGAGTCTACCCCCGAGATGACATTTGATTTAAAAGGTATGTATCCAGGAGAAATTGGCACCTTTTTCGTATCCCCATTTTCTACAAAAGAAATGCCAGATGCTTATGCGGTTATAGATGAAATTATTAGAGATGGCGATGCCCCATTATTTGAATTAGTGAAAGGTTACGGGAAAGCTGCTCGGGAACATCTTTTAGTAGCCTTAGAGATATATGCGAATGCAGAATCAACTCCAAATATGAAGAAGGCGCGCGCTTCACAACTCTTAGCTGATCTCTATGGCATGAATGAAGATGGTGAGTCTAAAAAATTAAGCTCTGCGTATATCCGGAGAGTTTATCAGAATATTACAGATGAGATGAAAGAAGAACTTTCTCAGCTTCCAAGCTTGGCAGTTACTGAAGGATTGACTTTTAATGAAGAGATGGAAGGTGAAGAATTAATACTAACTTCTTCCGCAAGAATAGACTTGCAACACGACTTGGCCTTAGATTTGCCTGTTTATTCTCGTGCAAAACGCGATCGCGAAGTAGTAAACTTTAGCGTTAATCTTAAAAACTTTGACGAACAAAGATCGATTTGTCCCGCTTTTCGAATTATATTTCGTACCCCAAAAAGAAAACAAGGAGAGCCGGAGCGTATTACAATAAGCGGTACTCGTTATAATCTTGCAAAGCGCGAGCTTAAAGATGAAAAATCACATATTTTCTCTAGATTTGAAAGACATTATTACGATGTTCAAACATTGTTATCTGATCTTTCAAATGATAAGGCACGTTATGTGATAGAGGCCTTAAGGTTAACAGGAATCATTCCAGAAGAAGGCATGTCTTTGGTTGAAACATT
Organism: Candidatus Omnitrophota bacterium; assembly: GCA_028715415.1. Taxonomy (NCBI): domain Bacteria; kingdom Pseudomonadati; phylum Candidatus Omnitrophota; species Candidatus Omnitrophota bacterium. The sequence goes on from JAQURX010000002.1 coordinate 114,147, forward strand.
GGGTTCGTTTGGGCATCACTTGGAAATTGAAGTACAAAGTTTTCTACCTCCTCAAAGTGGCTTAGGCGGAAGCGTGACTCTGGCAGGAGCATTAGTTTACGGATTCTTAACAATTACCAACCGAATTAAGCAGTACGATATTAAGACTATTTCTCTTTATGCTTCATTGATCGAAATGAACCTTGGTTCTCTGGGTGGATGGCAGGATGCTTTCTTAACTCCAGGATTGCATTATCTAAATATTCCTTCAGGATGCCCGATTACTAAACTTAATGATTCTATCCGTAAGTATATTCCTAATGATGAATCTCTCAAGCATATTGAAAGACTCTTAGAGGACAATATTGTGCTTTATTATTCAGGTGGCAGGCACACTGCGGCCGATATTTTGGCAGAATTGTTTAAGGGATATCTCAGAAGAGATCCTAAATTTATGAATATTTTAGAACTTGGGAGATCGGATTTAAATTATTCTAAGAAATTATTTAAACAATTTGCTATGGAACATAATGAAAAAGCTCTTATTGAGGGAATAGCAAAATTAGCAATAAGAGCAGGCCGCCAATTTAATGAAATTGTCCCGGGTGTAATTTCTCCAGAGATGACAGAGGTGTTTTCAGACCAACGACTTCAAGAGTTTATTTATGGTTTTAAATTTATGGGAGCAGGCCAGAGTGGCTTTGTTGCGGTATTTTTGAAAGAGGCTAGATATAAAGAAATTGTAGAGAAAATCTTAAATGAAATCTCCGATGAAAGAGCTATGTTGCAAGAAGCCAAAAGTTCTATAGCTATTGGTGGAGTCAAACCGGCAACCTATTCGTTCACAACCGCGCAAACTGGTTTGAAATGTCAATTCAATACTCTTGATTGTCGAGAGGAAGAGTTGCTTGTGCAAGCAGATGCCAATGGAAACATTATTGGAAGTATCAGCAGAGAAGATGCCCATAAAGAAGGAACATGGCATTTAAGCGTTTCAATATTACCAGTTATCGTTGGCCAAGATTCGGTTACAGGCCAGATAAAAAAGGAAATTGTTCTTGGAAGAAGGTCGCGTTTTAAAGAGTCTTCTCCTTTATGTAGCGATGTTTTAGGTGGCCAGGTTAAGTTTGGACAGAGCTATGCAGAGGCTCGAGATGTTCAAGCAAAGGAAGAATTACTTGTAGGTATTCGTGATAATCAATACGAGTTAGTTAAAACAGAAGGATTCTTTAGAGCGGATGTCAAAGATCCGGGAATCGGGATTAATCGAGAACATAAAGCTGTTTATGTTTGTTTCTTGGATTTATCTCAGAAGGAAGAGCTTGAAGAAAAGAATCTGGAACTCAAACGATTTTGGCAAATGGACCCCGATGATCAATATGTTGAGATATTAATGAAAGCTAAGACTCTTGCGAATATAGATGATGCAGAGTGGGATAATTTAAAAGAAGATATGCGATCCAGATTTATAAATGAAGCTAGAGCCTATTTTGAAATAGAAGAGTATATCTTTATGGATTTAGATGAAGCTATTGGGTTATACAATAGAGATCAAGAACAATTTGCAGACGGATTCTATACGTTATTTGGTACAAATTTTCCAAATGGCGAAAAGAATGATAATGCCGAGGAGTATAAAGATTTAATAAAACAAGCTATTAATAATGTGCACGGAGGTAAAACAAATGGACAACGTGAGAATGCTTATCCTTTAAGCGTTCCCGATCAATTTGCGCAGCAGGCTCAACCCGCAGATGCAGACAGTATTCTTAAAGATAGATTAATAAAACTAGAAAAACTCCTTGGCCGTGCTCCACCGCAGGCATCAATAGAGATTACCAACGACCTCTCCAAAACAGAAGGTAACGTCGCCGCATGCGACATTGATGCAAAAACAGTTTATCTCCATCCGTATTTCTTTAGTCTTCCAGAATCAAAACAAATAGAAATTCTTTACCATGAGCTTATCAGCCATATTGAAAAAGGCATAAGGGATGAAGCTGAAGCAATGAGGGATACGCAAGAATTTACAAAGGAAAATCTTGCCACCGCCACTTCTGGTCTTCTCTTCTGGCCAAAACATTTTACTCAAGGAAAGCCTTTGGATATGAGCCTTATTAAGACAACCCGTTCTGTTGAAGAAGTGCGTAAGCTTTTAGAGCGCGCTAAGACAGAAGGAATCGAATTGTCTATTAAGGGCCATTTAAGAGGAGTAGATGGTTGTGGTTCAAGTTTGGATTTACCGGAGTTCCAGAAAGCTCTTACTCAATTAGGCGTAACAGATTTATCTAATATTCCTTCCACGCCGACTATTGCCAGTGACTTTAGCGTAAAAATAAGATTTGAATTAGCAACTGATTTGGAAACTATAGAATATATTGCTCCTGATTACGGAATTACCGCAGACTGTCCTTATAGCGTAAAGAGAATGATGAAGGTTACTTCTGATTGCAGGATAATTTTCGTGGATAGTATTAGAACTAGAATCTGGCTTGGATTCCTTCGTTTAATAGGAAGAAAAGTAAAGAAAGAGTTTGGAGGACAAAAAGAAGCCCCTGCGTTTATTTTTAGAAATATCTTTGGTTTAAAAGGAATCCGGATTATTTGTGAATCTATTTCGCCTATGGCTTTAGCAGGTGGCATGGAATCTTCTAACGTATTTAACGTTGCGTTAATCGCCGCTGCCAGTATGCTCTCTGGCGCAAACCTTTCTATGGCGGATATCTTTAGCTTGGCCGTAAAGTTAGAAAACGATGAATTTAACGGCCTTACAGGAGGCCAAGGGCATTTGTGCTGTATGGTTGGGGATGCTTATCGGCATATCTGGCTTTCAGGGGTTAAAGATAAAGATGGCAAAATGAATAATCCTTATGCCGCGTTTTCTGTACCTCTTCTTGAGGATGAAGAATTAATTGCAATCGAAGACCATATGATGTTGGTGCAAGCCGGTAAAGAATATGAGGATGGAAAAGCCAGAGTAGGAAGAACTGCCGCATTGATTAACTGGATGTGGACTGATCTATTAAGAGATAAAGATGAAATTGGTTTTGCGCTTCATCAGGAAAAATTAGGCCTTGCTGCACGCTTTACTCAAGCCCTAAAAGAAAAAGACTTCTTAACCGTTGTTGAGACTCTTAATCGTTATGTGGATATAAGGGATGCGCTTTGTATTAGATGGTGCAATCTTATGCTTGATGCACATGAAGGGAAAACTATTGGTTATGAAGGTAAGCCTTTACCTATATATGCTGCTGAATACGCGAAGAAAGTTTTTGATGTAAACCATAGCCTTTATAAAGATTATAAGGTAGCGCGTGATGCTAATAAGGACTACAATTTAAGGACGACGAGCCTTTATACGCTTGATCCAATTCAAACCTTAATTCAAGCTGCAAGAGCAGAGAATATCGCAATTATGCCTCTTGGAGCAGGTGGCCCCGGAGCAAATTTGATTGCCGTGTCTGCAAAAGGCTTGGAACACTTAAAAGAATTCTTTACCTGCCAAGCGCTTACAGAGTTAACTGAAGACTCCGCAAGAAATATTATTAGAGGCACTGGTAATCTACGCGGCTATATGCCATTTAAAGTCGGCAAAGAACCATTACAGATTAATGGATTTGCAGAGTTAGGACTTTCGTTACCTAAAGCTCCTGAAAGCGTAACTTTTAATGAAGGGGAAGCAATAAGCCCTTCATCGACTCTAAACCGTTTTGAAATGTATTATAACTCAGGAAGAGGGTATTTTTCTTTTGGCAAGAATGGGGAATATCTAGCCAAAGAAGAAGGCCGGCAGTTTAATGATAGTGAAAAGTTAATTATCTTTAAGGCTTTATCTGAAGTTACTTTAAGTATGATTGAAGATTTAACTAAATTTTCTTTAAATGAGTTCAAAGAAAGGCTTGCGAGTTTAGATTTATCTAATACTACAGATGCAATTATACAGGTCATGTCTATTATAGAGGAAGTGGATAACAAGTTTGGGTTTAATAGGGTCGCTTTAATAAACAAACTTTCGGAATTAGAGATAGTATTTGATAGCGGCGATAAAGTGGCATTATTAGATCTCAACCGGGCAGAACTTCGTCAGAGAGTAGAGGATAAGCTTAGGAGCCAAATCATAGATTTTGAAAACAAAGATTTTAAAGTATATTCTGGCTTGGAATATTGTAAGGTTACTTTATTTGATAAGGCTGATACGGTTAGAGTGGTCCTTGACCAGATTAAAGATGGTGTGGTAATCGGTTTAGGAGATTCAGCGGTAGACGTATCATTTTTAGCTTTACAGCCGCAAGGCATTGATTACCGTCCTTATTATGTCGGTAATCCGCAAGATGTAAGTGGCTATCCATCTATTCGGACAAGCCAGAAAATGCATATAGAAGCATCTATTGATATTCTTACCGAAGCAGTTGAAGCCTTAGAACAAGGCAGGCTCAATTTATCCGCGATAATTGCCGATATAGACAATACTCTGGTATTTTTAACTAAGAAAATGATCCCGCAAGTTGCAGATTTGTTAAATAGGGCAATGGCTAGAGGAGTAAGAATAATCTTAATTACCGGTGGGCGTGTTAATGCCGGGTATATAGAAAGAGTAGTCGAGCCTTTGGTTGGCGCTAAAGAACAAGAAAGTATTTTTGCTTTAAGAAGTTCTGTTTATGAGGATTATCTTGCCGCACGCGCAAAAGATGCAGCCCCAGATAAGCCTTTGCATCACAAAGACGGAAGCTGCGAGAGAGAGTTTGTGATTAAACAGGCAATAGAGGAAACAAAGCTAATTACGCCTGAGCCTGGAAAGCGAATTAGCTTCGAAGAGTGGTTGAGTTGGCATAAGAATGGGGTAATTGATGCTAAAACAGGAGAATTAAGAAAGTTGACAAAGAAGGATCGCTTAATTTTACATGAGCTATGGTTTAAGAAATTAATAGTTAGTTATAAGGATGGCTATAAAATAGGACTAGATAACTATCAGCAAGCAAAGATTACAGATCCCGAAAAAATAATTCAACACGCTCACGAAAGAGGGATTGCCCATGAACAATTTACGCATGCAGAATTTAATTCAGATGCTTTTATTCAAAGGTTTTGGGATGAGAAAAGATGGGGTAGGCCATTTTACGCTTTAGCTAAGGAGGTGCCAAAATGTACAAAGCAGAGCAGCTCGAATTTACCAGGGTTATGCCCAGAAAAGACGGTATCTTTGTGGATGCGAAGTATAATAATTGGCATTACGAGTTTCATTTCCTTATTCAGCAAGACGGTAAAGTTAAAGGCGAAACAAGCACTGGCAGTTGGCTTGAACTTAGCAAAGAATTTAGCAGCCTCGTTGTTAAGAGGGCTCGTTTCGTTATCGCTAATCAAGCAAAACTTATCCATCTTTAGCTTTGCTCAAGACGGATTTTTATTACCTGAAAAGAAAGCGCTTTCCCTAGATAACTGCGTAAACCCAAGATTAAGGATTTTGATTGTGGATGATCAAAAATGCAACCTTGAAATAATAAGTGAAATATTAACAGGTTTTGATTCATTAATAGAAATTACTACTGCAGAGAATGGAGAAAAGGCGTTAGATTTATTTAGTAAAACAGAATTTGACGCGGTGATTACTGACAAGGAGATGCCAGGAATAAGCGGCCTTTGGTTAGCTTACGAAATCCGAAAAAAGAATCCTAATGTTATTATTTTATTGGCAACTACTAAACCAAAAGACGAAACTATATCTGATTATATACGCAGAGGAATTTTAGATGGATATATAGAAAAAAGTTATGTTGATGAGAAAATCTGGGGTGATCAACTAGAGCAAATAAAACGAAAAATATCGGGAAGACAGGCACAGGCCAAAGATTCTAATAGCGATGGGCAAGTTAACTTACAAGCTTTAAGCCCTGTCTTTTTAGCAATGATTTTGGATTCCATCCATAGCGTTATTAGTAACCATTTATTTTTCGGTTTATCTATTGTTGCTATGGTAATTGTAGCTGATTTAGGAACGAAAATGTGGGTGTGGCATAAATTGCTATTAGGTTCGGAAGTTACTGATGACCAAGGGCCTCTTAAGGATGTTGTGAAGGGGAGCTATTATCTTCATAAATCATTCTCCAGGTTTAGTTTTACTCTGTTTTCAGTCAGCATGGTGATTGGTTTTGTTTGCGTTCAATCGGTTCAAGGCGCAAATTATTTCTTTATAGCTAGCTCTGCTATTACATTAGGAGCAGTAATATCGCAAACAATCGACTGTTTTATTAATAAAGGTGGAGTTACTGATTGGATAATCTTAAAAAGACAAGTAACGAATATCGCAGATATTATGTTGTTGGCTAGTCTTTTAGTATTATTTATCGGATTTACAGTTGATATTATCAAACATTGTTTAGTAGAAGTAGATGTCCCATCTATTTTCATTTCTTTAAGCGCGATAAATTGCATAGGCGCCTGTTTTAATAATACATATATTTCATGCCCCGCTGCAAAGTTCGTTAGAAAAAGCAATGTTTACCTCTCCGTGGCTGGTGGGGAACATTCGCTTCTTTGCAACGGGGCGTGGTCTGTTAAGGATAATGACACTCGTGCTTATCCTGCGAAGGCAAGAACGGCAATTAAAAAACCCACCGTGACATTATCAAAGAAAAATGGTAAAGGAAAACTTAAGATTGAAGAAATAAACTATCGGGTTCCCGGCAATCAAATTGAAAGATTAAATACTGAGGAAGAAAACGCTTTACCTGAAAAAGTTGCTGATATCCTGGATGGCATTTTAACGCATGCCCCGCCGCATAAAGGGATTAAAATTATTATCACCGGAGAGCGCAATAAACAGGTATTCAGCATTGATCGGGAAGGAAATATCCTTGTTTTTACGATACACTGGGTTTTATTAAGAGAAGACTTTGCCAACGGTATTGCCCACAGGCTTACAGATATCCGTAAGATTGTTGAGGACGCGAAAGCAGTTATCCGTGATGATATTAAACAGCATGAGAAATGGGAATTAAACGGTATTAATTCAGGTTTGTCAAAAGAAATAGCCCATCGTATTGCCTGCGAAAAGAGCGTAGAGTATTTTAAAAATCATAAAAGAGAATTGATTGATTTCTTATCCGCAGTGCAAAAATGTAAATTAGATTTAACCTTGGATGAAACATACGAAAGACAGCTTTTAGAGCTTGCGTTAGAGGAAAATTGTTTAGTTACCGCGTTTGCAGAGGTTCTGTCCGTTCATAGAAGAATTTCCGAAGAAGTTAGTTATATCGCAAAAACCATTACAAATGAAGATGGCGATATTTGCTTGCAGGATTTACGCTTTTGGCATGGCAAAACTTTATTACCTCTTGCAAAGTCGCTTAAGATTATTCATCAAAAAATCTTGTCAGAAAGAGAAGGATTGGTTTGTAATTCAAGTTTCCGTATTGCCTGCGGTAAGATAGAGATAGACTTTGCTTTTAAAGCAGGGAAAAACCATATTATGATTGTCAGGTCAGACCACGGAGATTGGCATGCTTATGCAGACGAAGAAAATTTGTTCAGCGCTCCGGGTTCTAAAGGTGATGCAGGCTTAATCAGTGCTTACCAGACTTTGCTTAACAATCCTAAAGAAATTGAGTATGTAGGTATAGAGGAGGATAAAGATTTTTCCGCGAAATTAGCGGCGCTCAATGCTTTAAATAAAGAAAAAGGCTCTAATAAGGTTATTGAAAATGTCCTGAATGACCCTGAATTTAAGAGAAGAGTATTCTCAATCATCAGGGCTCAGGACAGGCAAGATGATACGGGCGGATATTCTGTGGATAGGCAATGGGCAGAAAAGATTAAGGAAGAAGTTTTAAATCGCGCAGTTGATGTAATTAAAGACAGGGACATTTTTATCCTGCAGATGGAATATGAGTTATCCGCAAGGTTCTTAAAAGAATTTTGCGAGTATTTACAGCTTAAAAAAGGCTGTACTTACGATGATGCAATTTACAATACAGGCGAACTTGCAAAGCTTCTAATGGCAGGCGGGTTAGGGAGTTTTAAGCCTGATTTAGTAAGAGGATGGTATCAGGTTCTTGAAGAGCACTTGGGGAGTATTGAAGCATTAAATAGATTGCATGTTTTTGGCATTATGTATTCTCAGGCGATAAAAGGACAGGGTGCAGTTAAGCCTAGAGGCGCTATTGCAAATGAAGACATGGCTGATATTGTGCGAAAGTGTTTAATTAAAATTAAAACCTTTAAAGATATAGAAATTAATATGAATGGGGTAGATAAGGTTGATGTAGAGATTTATATGAATCCGTATTCTGAATTAAAAGAGTATTGGATTTATGATATACCGAATCCCGTTACCGGCCAGAGGGTTTTTCATGAAGCATATTGTGGCGGGGCTGATGATGATTACCGCGCTATCCAGACATTGCTTTATCGGAAAGTTGTCTTGAGGTTTATTAAGGAAGGTGTTACTGAAGGGTCTATAAGCCGTAGAATGTTATTTTCTACAAGTGAAATAAACAGTACTCTTGTTATTCCGGAAGTTGTTGAGGATGAATTTGAACACGATGTGGATTTTAAGGAGTTATTAATCCATCATTATAACCATACAATTGTTCCTGCAGGCATGCCTTTATATAATTGGTATATGTTTCATGCTTTAAAAATCGCAAAGCAGTTTTCAGACTGTATTTATAACGGCAAGGTAGATTTGGTTAGGATTACTGGTAGGGTCAGCCATATAATCACAGGATGTTCTACAGCCCATACAAAGATATTAAGAGAAGAAATATTTAGAGAGTTCGCGGATAAAGTAACTGAAGATGAATTATTCGGCAATAGCGAAGGCTCGGATGTGGAACGTTGGCAGGGTGAAGAAATCCAAGCCTTGATTAAGGCGTATATGTTAGTTACAAAGGCCGCTACATACAGCGATTTGTTTAATGCTTTAGATAATGATAAAAAACTAAAAGCAGTTTTTATTAAAAAACTGCTAGAAATCAAGAAAAGGCAGAAGCAACTTTTTATTGATGAACTGTTTAAAGGTACTTTTGGCCAGATTGATGTAACTAAGGATGATCTTAAAGCTGCCGGGACATCGTTGATTGATCGGCCGTTCTTTACTTTCGTAAGAAGGTTTGTTGATTATAAGTGCGGTGATTTTATTGTAGATGTTTTATATGACCAGAATTTTAGAGAAAGAATTGTTAAGTCAGGAGCGGTAATCCTTATCGGTGGTAGAAAATTCGGCTCTTTTGCTGACATACAGCACCGCAGAATTCAGGATTTAATCAAAATAGACCCTCGGATGAAATATCATATTGTTTTTGTATCCAACCATAATGTCGCAACCTCCTGGATAATTCAGCAAGGCACTAATTTCGGAGGCATGCTTTCATGGATGGGTAAAGAAGCAGGGCCTACAAGCTTTGGTAATGCCCAGCAAAACGGTGCTCCAAGCTTTGCTTCTCCTGACGGGGTAATTGTTGAAAGGGTTAAGGCGGTTGAGAGAGATGCCGAAGGTAATATTATAAATGGCACAGGTTATATTGTTAATTATGGGCAAGAACGTTCATTTTCCGGAGATATCAAACCTGACAGAGAATCATTTGTCGCGAACATGGAAACTGCATGCGGGGATTATTTTAGGTCCGAGAATTACGGGGTTCTTGCTTATAATGCTTTGAGAATGGGCTTGGGCCAAGGCGACATAAGAAACCAGGCTAAGGGTTTAATTTGTGTCTGGGCAAAGATGTGTGAATCATTTGATCCTAACCAGCAATATTATAGAGTTGGGGTAGGTTCCGATATTGGAGTAGCTACAAGCCGTCTTAAGCCAGTTGGTTCGGAAGAAAAAGATATTATGCCGGATGGTGTAGTTATGCTTAAATTAAACTCTGATTTTAACGTTGGAATTAATACTGGTAATGATCGAGTTAATCAATGGTTTAAAGAGAATGCTCCAGCAATAAATAGTCGTTTTAAGGGCATGGCTAGCGATTCAAGATTAAAAGATTTAGCAGGGATGATTGAAGCTAATCCGGAAATAAAAGCCATATTTACTGCTAACGCTGAATTTGTCGGCCAAGTTATAAATAGAATTGCTTTATTCCACTGGTCGATGATTACGCGCGCGCCTCCGCTTTTGGCTCAATTGGTTGTCGTTGAAGAAATCCTGCATTATTATTTCCCCGGACAAAATGAGTTAGTACATAGTGTCATTGATGATTATATCAGAGTAAATTTGGCAACGTCCTTCCATGAAGCAATCCAAAACGCTAAACAATATGGTATTCATCCTGTAGATGCATGGGGCCAGGAAGATGCCCTCCAGCTTTATAACAGATCGCCGTATAATCACGCAAAGCATATGGAAGTGGTTATTAAGGCTGATGTTGATATGGCAGGGGATGAATTTGCGATTCAAATACTCAAATGGCTGCAATACTGGTTTATGCGTGTATCTCCTACTTCTCAAATCGGTATTCAGCTCTGCACAGGTGAGAGCCCGTTTATCGGATACCGTAAGATCGGAGAAATCCTGAAGAATTGGGATACTAGAGAAGTACAAGAGTTTTTGCGGGCAAATGGTTTGGATACAGCCTTAAAGCCGGATATGAGAAGGGTTGTTGTTTTTGCCGTAGATGCGATGTTTCCTCAGAAACGTACCGACTATTTTTCTTTCGCGAATTTACTTAATAGCGTATGTGACCTGTGGGGTGTGCCAAATGAAAATCGTAATCTATTCTATGGCGATATATATGTTAGTTATGAAAATGGTAAGTGGCAGGAAAGCATCATTCCTGATAATGAATATGCAGAGATCTTAAATAGTATTGATAGGGAAGGTTTGCAGATTTTGGAATTCCAGGCAGCATGTTTGTTGGAGCGCGACCACGCCAAGAGAGATTTGCGTGGTTTTGCTTTTAATTCTGACCTTGTGCGTCAAGGCAAAAAAGTCTTTGGGCATATGTTGAGAAGAAACAATCGCGGTGACTTTGAAATTATAAAAAGAGAGATAAAACCGCTTTCTCCGGATCACATACAATATAAATATCTTGAGGGTATGCGCTTGCAGGCAGTGATGATGCATGAACGTTTAGCAGAATTTGGTGGTGCGCATATTACATTGCTTGGCGAAGGGCCATCGAATGATGGTGAGGGGCATATGGGATTCTGTGAAAGCGGAACTCATCCGAAACAGGCCTGTTTTATCGGAGCTATACATGATTTTGATGCCACATTCCATATCTGCGGTGCACATGCTAAAGAATTCTACGGCTTAAAGAAAATGTTCGTAGAGGTTGGAAATATACGTAAACCGAAATTCGCTTTTATCACTTATGGCCCGGCTGAATTTATGTATCGCCAAAATAAACATTCTCCACAGAGGGATATTGATAATGAAGTTACAGTTTTGGTTATTTCAACAGGTAATGTCAAGAGCCGGACTAACTTAAGGGCAATAGAAATGCCACAGGATATTACTTGTCCGATAAGCCTTGCTCAGGGTAGTAAAGGTAAATTTATTTTAGATGCAGCTGCAGCCAGGGAGTTAAGGGTAGTAAGATTCCCATGGGAATTCCAGATTATGCGCCGCGAATTCTGGAATTTATCAAATGCACGAAAATACTTCATACAAATCGCAAAGAGCTTAGGTTGTAAGATTGCAAATATCAGCATTAGGACTGCTGCCCGCCATTGGAGAAAAGATAGTTCTGCTATGCAGGAGATCCGTAAGAATAGACTACATAATATCAAAGGATTGATTTCAGCTATTTCCGAATCTGGCCGCGAGCCTCGTCAGGTTGTGGAGGATGTTATGAAGGATATACTTTCAGGCATAATCCGACCGGAGCAAATCGTAGAAAAACTCCGAGAATATGGTATTCATCCGGGAGATCCGCTGCTTTTAGCCAATCCGCATATGGACGATGAGTTCTTAGCCAAAATGCATCTTATTCAAGTAATGGCTAAGCATTATAAATTAAAAGCTTATTATAGTTCGTTTGGATACACAGCTGTGTATAGTGATTACGTCTTAGGGTTGTTAGATTTTGCCAGCAAATTAAAGCCCGAAGAAATCAAAAGCTTAACTCCTGAAAAAAGAAAAAGTCTTGTTAAAGAATTGGTTAAAGAACAGAGTAACTTTAAGCATGTCCCGGAATTCGATTATGAAGTCTTGCCGCATATGAGCGATAGAGAAAAAGCTCTTCGTGCGAAAGTATTGTTAATTGATTTAAATGAGAGGTTTGAATCGGCATTTGATACAGTTAATAAGATTGAACAATTAATAGAATTCCTGCGGCAAGTGGAGAAACGAAAACCGCGCGACGGTGGCGTGGATATTGATTTTATGCGTTATGCGAAAACAACAGTCAGGTTTACCGAAGCTCAATCAGCATTGATGTCTTTGGGCATTAAATACGAAAATGTTTATTGGCCTTTAGATGTAAGTTTCTACGGCACTCCAGGCAGGCCTTTGGCAATAAGCAGAGCTGATATTGATAAAATCAAGAATATGATTCGGGATGCAGACCCAAGGATGATTATATTCAATGGCGAACGCTTCCCGGATTTCGGCGGGCATTCTAATAACGAAATTGGTATTTGTATTGCGTTACGTGAGCTACTCAATGAAGCCCCGGATACTGCGGCAAGAAAGAGAATTGAAGATATTATATTATTCCAATGGGCTGGTGTTTGGGATAGGATCAGTGCTGAAGATGCTAATTTGAGCGTGGTGCTTACCAAGGATGAAATCAACGATTTTATTAAGGCATTTATTTATTACTATAGGACACAAGCACCTTACGCGCCTGTTCTTAATGCTTCTTCAAGAAAGCCTCAATCATTTGCTCATGATGTAAGGGTTAATGCCCATATCTCCGCACAAGAAATGCTTGATTTGATTGATTTGCCTCTTAAGATGTCGTCTATGCTTAGGAACGGAGGGGGTATTTTACATTATAGATTGACCCGCTTAGGTGACTCTACGACATTACAGGAATTTGAAACTAAACAACGTACATTAGTTCGTTCTATGACCAGTATCAATTGTTCAAGCAATGCCGCAATGAATGGCCCTGCGCCATATCCTCAGGCTCTGGATAAAATTTCACAATATTTAAGAGAAGAGATGTTTGCTGTCGGAGCGATATCTTCCCGTGAGGCGCATTTATTCGAGTCTGGAACTAAGTCAATAGTTTTGGGCTGCAATTTGTTCTTAGTGCAGATTTGGAATTTTATAGAAAAATTGATAAAGATGAGTTTATTGCCGCGGCCGTATCTTTCTTTAGGGCCAGTTCCCTTTGAAGTCACAAAAGGCGGCAGGTTTACGACAAACTATAATTGCATTGCTTGCTTTATGGATAAAGATAAGCGTGATGAGGCGATTAAGTGGTTAAGCGCTGAAGGCGGCATAGAAGCAATGAAGGCTATGTTATATGTTTATCAGGTTGTGGCTGAACCTGTTAAGCCCATGTTGGATGTATTAAAAGAGCGATGGAGTTGTTTGGGTTGGCTTCCTAATGGGCAGTTTAATTTTAACCAAAATGCCTCTGAAACCAAACTTCTTTTAGAAGGCATAAAAATTTGTTTAAGCAATATTGTAAGCGAGAAGAGTATAGATTTAGAAAAATGCCCACGTAAACGTGAGGGCACAAGAGCAGGGTTTTTGGTCCAATGGATGATAAAGGCTGCCCGTGAAAATATCCCACACGATAAAAGTTTTGCGTTGATTAAAGAGGTATTGTTAAAATATCCGGAAAAATCATTGCCTGTGCTGCAGACTAATTTGAAGAAAATTGTTTTAAATTTTTCTTTACGCAGCATATTGCAAGATATCGCTAAGCAGATTGAAGAAAATGAAAGAGAGCATACTTTAAGCCGTCAGTATTCCTCCGCTGGAATATGTTTCTTCTTTGTTCCGAGCGGGCAGCAAATCAAGGATTTAATTCACTTGTTGCATAGCGGCTTAAAAGTATTACGAAATTCAGGACTAAAGTTTATCGCGGAAGCTACGCGAAAACTAATGAAAATTGGATTAATCCCGCGGCTATATTTTTCTTTGTACTCATTAGATGTCTCTAAGGGTAGCGCTAATCATGTTCCAGAGCTTCCGCTTTTTGTTTTAGCAGTGGATAATGAAGATTGGGAGTTGATGTTGCTCAAGCGAACATTAAAAGGTATTATTCCAGCCGATAAGATAATTGAGGCCTTAAGCGGCAATGAAGCATTAGAGTTATTTAAACAAAATAAAGATAAAATTAATTTAGTTATTACCGATAACAATATGCCGGGGATGTGGGGGCATGATTTAGCAGGAAAAATCAGAGAAATAGCTCCCAATATTCTGATAATTATGCGCAGCACAGAGCCGGGAGTGAATAAGACGAAAGAAAATATTGATATATATGTTGATAAAGAAGGCGTTGATTGGAAAGTCGTAATCGCGCAAGCAAGGGGAATGGTCCAAGAGAGGTTAAGCAAGGAAGTTATTTCTCTGCCAGAGGCTGAACCTTTATTTCCTTCTGGCTTCGGTATCCCGGAACTTATCCCTGATTCAGCTTTGAACTTGGAACGTAGATTGACGGATCTTGTAATGCTTTTAAAGAGTAATGTTAATTTGTTGAGCCGTGATGAGATTAAAGAAGTAATTTTGCAAAAAGTAGTTTCTTTAGAAAAAATGCTTGAATTTTTAGCTGTAGCATTAAAACAAAACGTTAATCCTTGTTTAAGTTGTATTACGAATATGAAATGTAAGGCTGTTGATGGAGAAGGGCAGTGCGGGAAATGTGTTGGTTTAACTAAATTCCATGTTAGGGAAATACAGGCCTTTCTTGCGGTGGCAAGAAACTTAGAGCGACTTCTAAAAAATGGCGCTTCCGGAGCAAATAGCCGAGCAGCTTTGAATTATAATCTGGATTTACTTACAGCTGCTTCGCCTTTTGCAATGCAATTAAACCAGGGAGGAGTTTACTTAGGCTGCAATCTCTTCTTGGCCGATTGGAATTATTTATTATGTAACTTAGTAAAGACTTTAATTAAGTGTTTAATATTTGATGTGATTGGGCTGCTGCGGGTTACGAAAAGGATTTGGTTCGCCTTCCGTGGCTGGTGGGGATCAAATCTTTTCGCAGCAGCCGATTTTACTCAAGCAGTAGATCGATTGAAGATAATGCGTATCCTAATGTTACCGATGAAATTCAATCTGCTTCAAGAGAATAGAAGAAGTGAAGGGATTTATAGAATAGTTTGTAAGGCAATTCTAGATTTTATCAAGAATAAAGAAAATAAATTAAGCGAAGGACAGAGAATATATTTTCTCGATAAGAAAAGTATTGCTAGAGAATTAGAGATTCCATACGTATCGTTGCTTAGATATTTCATGGGCAATCAGGAGTTAAGAGAAGCACTGATGGAATTAAATAATAAAATAAAACAGCATAATAAAATTCTTAAAGCTCGTAAGCTGAAAATAACTGTTGAGGTAGTAAGATTGGTGCTTGAGTTAACTCGTCAAGAGATGTCCCTTGGGAAAGCTGTGTCAAGATTAACCCAGCTTAAGTTGGCAAATCGTTTGGCAGTCTCAAATGGATATTTAGGGTTGTTCTTAAGAAAGAATGCATTTCTAAAAGGTGAGTTAATTGATTTAAATAAACAGATAAAGGCTCATAATAAACAATTCAAACCGCTTAAGAAACATAGACATTATAAACTTTCGCCAAGGCTTAAAGAGGCACGTGAAAAATTGCTTACATTTTTAGGAGGTATAAAGCTTTGGGGTTTACCGAAAGAATTTATTCCTAAGAAAAAAGGAGTATTAAGTATCGCTGAAATAGCGAAACTTGCGCAGGTGCATCCAAAAACCGTGCGTGCTCTCATAAAGCATAGCCGAAGTGTGAGCAAGTATTTCTCGTGTGTAAACCCAGCATTGATTATGTTGACAACAATAGAGCCGCGCATGGACACTATTATTTTAGCCTGCTTAGGATGCTGGTTGTTTGTAAAGATTTATCAAGTAGCCAGGGATTTATTAAGAGCAAAGAAAGAGGAGGTCTTACCAATTAACGAGCTTGATTTTAATCCTGCTCAAATAATCAGCGAGAAAATTAGAATTCTGAAAGATAAAATTTCTGATCATCTTGAGATAATGAGCGGTTTAATTACAAGTTTATCTAAAGCTAAGGCAGGCGAGCTGACGGCTGAAACGAAAATTAAGCTTATGAGCTTAGAGAATAAAGTAAAACAAATTAATGGGATTGTTTCTCAGTATGTTTATTCCTTAAACAGCCAATCTTTTGATGAAACTCAAGCTAATAGGGAAGATTTAGCTATTCTTTTAAGAATAATAGCGGCTACTTTGAGGCATGTTATTCTTACAAGGCTTTTTATAATTCGTGTTCCTGTCAATGACAGCATTCATAGGAATCGCATAGATACAGAAGATATTAAAACTATGCCGGAAGAATTTTTACGTATTAAAAAAGTATTTAAGCATCTTAGCAGAGTTAAGTCTGAAACGTATTTAAAAGCAGACATCTTGGATTTATATATACCCGGAGTAACATCCGGAAATCTATCGGAATATTGCAGTTTCAAAGAATATATCGCGAGAAAGAAACTGGCATCTACACCAAAACCAGCTTTTGTTCCGCAGCGCAATATTCTTACTTCTTTTGGCCGCGTAGCTTCTGCCGCAAGAATATCTCCTATTATTATCATATGTATTGCCGGATGCACCTTAAAAGAAGATATTTATGGTATTGAACCATTTTTTGTATTGACGGCCGCAGTAATTGCATACCTTATCTATAAATTAAGAAAATCAAAGCTTACCAATGAAGAAATCATCAGGCAAAATGTAATCCAAATCTGGCAGAATAAAATTTATCTATTGATTGCAGGATTAATCGGATTGCTAGGCTTAGGTATATACGAATTAATTTCATGGGCTTATTATTCCGGTTTTGTCCCGCCGGCTGGAAATCCACCTTTTTATAAAGTCCCGTTTGGGCTTACAGTGCTTATGGGTAGTATGGCTTTTGCGCAAAATTTAATGAAGCCTTATGATATTGCTACATCTTTACGGGAGATTAGGCCGTTTCCTTTGTTCGTGATTAACGGAGCTAAAGATTATAAGATTATTGCGGAAATTCCTCAAACACACATTGTTTACGGGAATTTCTCATTACCTGAAGAAGAAAACTTGCGCCGCAAGATAGAGGAAAGGTATTGTGTTGGTTGCAATTGTGCAGAGAGAGTAGAGGCTGTAATCCGTAATCTTAAAGTATTAATTTTAGAATATGCCAGGTTGCAGGATGATTGGCAGGGGCAGTTGCCAAACGCAAATAAAGGCTTAATAATTTTTAGCGGTCCGACTTCCGGAGCCTGCCTGTTGGGGAACAATTTACAGACTCATCGGCCCGGAATAAATATCCGGCTTTTGGACGATAGCCTTATAAACCGAGGATTAAGCCGCGAAGGATTAAGGTTACTGACACTGATGAATAGGCTTCATGAAGAAGGTGAGACCTTAAAATGGAAACAGAGTTTGATTCTTGAGGCAGAGACGTTGTTCTTTTTAAGCCTTAAGAAATATGAAAATCAACAGGAATTTCTAAGTAGTTTAGGGCGGGTGGAAAGTACATTTGGGCCGCAAGGTAAAATTATGCCAAGGCCAAATTTTGATTATTTCTCAAGTGTGTTTTCGGAGCAAGAAAAATTATTCACATCCGACAGGAATTTCCAATGGATTGATTTACAGGAAAAAATGTGGCAAATCTTTGAAAACGATGCCGTATACGATAACTCTATTAACTTGGTTGAACATTCAATAAGAATACATCAGAGAATTAACCATGTTAACAAAAATAAAAGCGTTGAAATGTACAGGCTTATTGTTAGCTCTGGTTTATCCAGGCAGGCTCAAATGGCCTTGCAACATATCATGCTTTCTTTTTACGGTTGTTGGTCTACGGAACAGCTGGATAATCTTAAGGGTATCGTAGAAGAGCTTATCCGTATGTTTGCTAAATTTGATAAGGCTGCCGGGTTTAATCATTGCTTGGAAACCATAATGCAAACCCAGAGCCCTAAGTCAATTGTCGGGGTTTTGGATGAACTCTGGCATGTAGATTTCTTAACCAAGTTATTAAGTAATAGATTTAATGTAGAGGTTATTGCATTTAGGGTTATTGTTAAGGATCAAACTGGGAATACGCAGACAGATATCGATTCTGTAATCAAGCTTTATAATAAAGAAAACCAGGAACTATTGGGAAATTACTGGGTACAATCTTCTTCAAAAAAGAATGGCATAGAAAGAAGATTGCGTAATATGTCAAAGGTTATAAAGTTTCTTGGTAATCCTGATTCTCATTGGAGCGTTTATCCAAAAGAATCTGAGTTTGTGATGATGGATGAAGAACATTGCTTTATTCCTGTTAAAGGGGTCTTTTTTACCTTCCAAACATTATACAAAGATTTAATGACAAGTTTCCGCAATTATGCATTGGAAGATGAATTGCCTAGATTAGTTAAGGATTTGCCGAATTTGAAAAATATACCGATACAATGCTATTTTGTTCCCGAAGCCAGATTTGTTCCCGCTATTGGTTCATTTAAAGCAAGGCCGAAAATATATGATGCAGGAGTTGATACAGCCCGTAGTAAGCCAAATTCTTTAATGGGTAAAATGAACAGCATACTAAGAGACCTGCAGGTTCTACAAGCTGATTTCCTATCGCCTGTTCCCGCAAATATTGATTCTGGAGCAAGAATTAATACTATGAATAGCCGGTTCCATCTGGATTTTGATAGCAGCGAAGAAGATTTAGGGGTTGTAAGAGGGAAAATTATTTTGCCGTCTTTTAAATTTGTTCCGCTTGATGCGCTTACCGAACGCCAGGAAAGGGCACTTGAAGGAATTGATATCAAATTACAAGAAGTAAAAGAGATTATTAAAAGAATAGGTTATCCGCAATGGTTGATTCAGGAAATGCCTTGCGGGGAAATTCCCGTAAAATTCAAAGTTACTACCAGCATAGTACATAATAAATTAGCCAAAGTTGAAATAGCAGAAGGCTATGGGCCTAATTCCATAAGTTTTTCCTGGGCAATGCTTACAAGGGCTCCGCCATTGATCGCTTTGCTAACCTTTGCCGAAGAAATCCTGCATTTTGTTATTGATGAAGATTTAGAGGTGCATAATGCTATTGATTGCTATGTTGCAAATAACCTTTATGATTATTTCTTAAGTGAAATTGAAAAAGCTAAAAGAAAAGGAATAAATCCGCATGATAATTTGTATAAATATCTCAATCGTTCCCGCCCAGTAAGCGCCAAGCAATCAATGTCAACCCCTCAGCCATATTGGAAGGCAATAGATTTAGTTAATAGTTCACAGTGCCTTCCTCCCAGAGAAAGATTACCCGTCTTAATAGATGCATTTGAGTTAGATCAAAATAATATAGTTATTGCAAATATTATTGCCCAGGAATACCTGCAAACAGCGCATCATCAATATAATACCCCGGAAGAAAAAGATGCTTGTGGGCAAGCTGTGTTTTGGGCGAAAAAAGCTATTGATTTAGGTGGTAAACTCATCCGGGAGAATGAAGAGTATTGTGTTTTCGTTGTATACAATCAAAAAAGAAGCTATGCAATTATTTTTAAGGTTCATTTGATTAGCGGCAGCTATAAAGAGGCTAAGAGAGCCGCGCAGAAGATTATTGAAATTGATCAGAGCGATTCTTTTGGGCATTTAAATTTAGCTGCTGTCTTGGCTAAGCAGGATAAGTTAGGAGAAGCATTGAAAGCCAATGATTGGTTTAAAGATAATAATGTGGAATTTCCTATAGCGCGTAAACAGCGTTGCGAAATTCTGCAGAAATTACAGAGATTGGATGAGGCGCGCGAGGAAGCCAGGAAATATATTGAGTTGGATCCTTATGACCCTGATGGTTATGAAGACCTCTGCCGGATAAGCCTTGGATTAGGTGATTTTGATACGGTTATTGCTGCAGCAGATAAAATTATTTTCTTTAATCCCGATAGTGGCTTGGGACATAGTAGAAAGGTTCAAGCGTTGCGTGCTAAAGGCGAGATTAAAGCAGCCTTAAGAGCCGCAGTAAAGTTCGTAAATCTATTTCCCAAAGATTCCATAGGCTGGAGCCAGTTGTGCGACGTGTATTATGATTTAGGTGATATGGAAGGCGCTTTAAGTTCTGCTTACGAAGCTATTAGTTTAGATCCGTCCAGCCCTTACGGTTATGGACAGTTATCAAAGGTGCTTCATTATTCTGGTTTAGAGTTTGAAGCAGCGATTGTTAGTGCTATTTCTAAGGCTTTGACTCCTGTGGGCCGGGGTTCTTTCGACAGCCGTTTTAATCTTATGTACATTTTAATTAAGGAATTAGATCTTAAGTGGTTAAACGGGAATATTGATTTACAAGAGCGCAAATTTGTCCCGTTGTTTACCCCAACCGTTGAACAAAACGAAGCCATCAACATATTTAATCAGCTTATTGCAGAAGCAATTGAAATTATCGGGAAAATGGGGGTAGTTTTAGAACCAGAATTAATCCGCACAAAGTTAAGGGTGGATACATCAAATGGTAAACTCGCTTGCGCAGCTGTAGAGGAGGCAATAGGAGTTACCAATGCAATTATTATATCTTGGGCGATGTTCGGCCGCGTGCCAAGATTAATCGCTTTGTATACTCTTGTAGAAGAAATATTGCATTATAGTAAAAATAAGGATAAGGAAGTCCACGACCTTGTAGATGATTATATCGCAGAAAATATATATGATGATTTTCTGGCGGCTGTCAAAGAAGCTGCTGATAATGGAATTGTTGCTTATGATCATTTTGTAGAGCGATATCTTTTAGAGGCACGGACTCGAGTTCTTGCGTTAGGGATTTTAAGAAATCTTCTTTTAAAAAGATATTCACAAGCATTTGAATCAACATCAAAGTTACTGGCTTATGCTACTTCTGATGAGGCACAGATAGTGTTAAGAGATGCGTCGGACATGTATCCCGAACGATTAAATCAAATAGATAGAAGCCTTTTAACTGATACTGAATGGAGTTTTTGCAGAAATTTATCTTTAGGTAATTCTCTCAAGGCTCTATATGCAGCAGCAGAATTTATCAATAAAGAAAAAGAAAGCCCTGTTGGGCATTGGCTGCGCGCAATCGCTTTAGCCCTTCAAGGACGAACATTAGATGCGTTAGGAGAAGAAAAGAAAGCAAGAGAGTTTGATTTGCAGAACTCTTTTAGTTCTTCATTCTGCTTATCTCTGCCGGTTTTGGCGCTTTTTGGCATCAATGCTTCAGGTGCATTTCCCGTAGCTGTAATTGCTATTCTTGCTATCTTTATTTTAATTCGTCAAGGTAGTTTCTCTTTTGCCCAATACGAAAGTCAATCCTTCCAGCCCAATGCATGCGAAAGTAATGATCAGATAGAAGTAGCCTTTTTCAATAGGAAATATTTTACGCAGTGCGGTAAAAATATTTACGGCCTCCATATAGGAGATCAAACATATCTTTTTGTGGTTCCTAATACGTTACCAGCCAGCCAAGATATGGCAAGTAGTATCACAAATTTGCGTTTAAGCGGCGGTAATGAAACACTGGATTTTGGTAACAGTAGTTTTGATATTGAAGATAAGAAATTCCAAAGGTATTTTAAATATCTTTTAAGATTTATGACTCAATTGAGTAGTAATGAATTGAATTATAGTGATGGTAAAATTGCGATTAAACTGTCGATTAAGTATGGTTTAGAAAGAACTCAACTAAAAATTGATTTCCCGAAAACAGAATTTTCAACCGATATTATAGATATCGAGCACAATAAAATGACTATAGATTTTCATAATTCGCCAAATTGGAGAGAAAAATCTTTAGCAGAAAGAAGTGTGTTATGTTTTATATACCTCCCGGCAATTATGCAGCGTGAAAATCTTAGACTTGGAGATATTGCATTGGAGCTTCTTTCAAATTTGCATTTGGAAATGCACCAGAAGAAAATAAGTAATATAGGCGTTAGGTGTGTAGATTTTCTTAAGTTTATGGCAGGCCAGCGCCGCGAAAAAGACTTAAGATTGTTATTGAGAAAATGGGAAGATGCAGATGAGGTATTAGCTGAAAGAATTGCGGCAAAGTTGAATGATGATTTACCGTATATAGATACGGGTCTTGTTAATTTAGTTTTACTAGGTAAAAATCCGGAAGCCAATTTCCATAAAGCAATTGCTAGTATTTTTTCCGGTTTTGGTATTTCTTTGAAATTAGAAGAATTAGCTTTCTCGTCAAGAGCATTGCATATTGTTGAATTGGTGTCTAGAAAAATCGGTTTTAATTTAGGTCCGCAGTCTACTATAAAAGAAGAAAACAAATCAACTTTGTCTTGCCATGCTTGGTCAGTTTTAGCGCTTTTTGTCGGAAGTTATCAGCAAACATCCGTCATTGAGTTTCTCTGGGCAACCGGACCGCTGTGGGTGGTGGTTGCCTTAGCTGCAGTTTTATTCTTATCGATGATGAATTTTTCTAAATTAAATCCTTGCCGCGTACCATCAACCCAAACAACTTTAAAACAGATACTTGATTCTAAGAAGATTGATATTAATTTCAAGAGAACAATTCTTTATCCGGATATCCTTTTGCTTCTTTTGGGTGAAAGGCCGGGGTATATAAGATGCGAAGACAACGGTGACCCAGATATAAGCAAGATAGTAAGAAGTAAGATCGGAAATAAGTTAAGATTATTTAAAGCCGGAGATGTCACTATTTCTATCCCTCTTTTTGTTGCAAGGTTGAAGAAAGAAGGTTTATTCTTGGTAAAAAGCGGGATTATATCAGAAAGTGATTTACGTGCAATCGTTTCAAATTCAGCTTCAACTTGTAGTTTATTAACCGAACTTCTACTCAAATACAAAGAAAATGAATCTGATAGCGTTCAATTAGTAAAGTTGTGTGGTTTCATAAGCGGTTATCCTTTAAAAGATATAGAGTATGCGTTGTCAGGTAATAATCCGCTTAGAAAAGCATGGAGTTTATACGGCCTTAAGCGTTATTCAGACCAGGGGAGGAAAGAAGCTTTATTTAATCGCTGGGATAAGTCTTTAACTGATGCTTATTCTTTATTGGCCAATGAATCATATTTTAATTCAGTAATGCCGGCTCGGGCTTTAGTTGCTTATTTGGGCCTTAAAGTTAAATCTGAGGAAAAATGGATTTATGTCGCAAATTGGTTTAAACGTTTAGCCGGATTTTTTAAGAATATGAAGTTAGCTGATTTTGAAAGAACCAAATATAGTTCAGATATAACGGATTCCCATATTATTATCAATAAGCATAAGAGTTCAGGATGGTCTGCCGACCAATATGATGAGGAAAGAACAAGAGTCAGCGTAAGCGGTGGAGAAATAACGTTTGATTACCGGTATACATCGAAAATCCATAGCGGCGGGCATGAAGATAGCTTTAAGGTTGTTTTTAAAGGGAATGTAACTGAGTGCGAAGCAAGCAGGGAATGGTCTCATTATACTGACCGTTTAACACGATATGGATTTGAATTTACATATAGAGGGCCGAGCCCGCTTGTTGATTTTGTAGGAGATTTAGATAATCTGCGCGCGGTTGTAACTCCTGATTTCTTAATCTGCTTAAGGTCAGCAATAGAACACTTTGATTATAAAAATAGAGGTTGTCGTTGCCAGGCTAAAATGCTCGAACCTGTAGAACTTAGCAATATATATTTACCTTTTGTCACAGAAACAGGTATTCAGAATAGCCCTGAGTGGAGAAGAAGGTTTTTATTTGAGCGCTTATCTTCGCATCCGCAAGAAAGCTATCCGTTTATTTTTAAAGATAGTGCAGCTGATTTCTCTAATTCTTTCTACAGTTTCTCCTTTTTGGCGATAGGGCTACCGTTAGTTTTTGATTTTCAAATAAGAGTGGTCCATATTATCCTAATTTTAGCTATTCTTATGTCTCTTTTTTATAAGTATGTTGTAAGGAAACATCTTTCTTTGAACCAAAGTGGACATAAATCAAATTATTATAAGTATGCCATATTTATTATTGTAGCGTTATTGTCTATAGCCGCCGAACTTTTTTCAAACTATACAAAACGCATTTATGACAAATTCACGGTAGTTGTAGTTAATGCTAATAATGTAAAACCATCCGAAGCCGCCACTACTCCAACTGAAACAAAGAGAAAAAATATTCTGGCGATTGTTGATAAGCGTCTTTCGGAAATGCCCGAATCTGAATTCAAAGAACACGCTAGGAGATTCAGAAGGGCACTTCTGTGCGCATCCTCTTTTGAAGAAGGGGCTTTTATTACTTCTACTATTATGGATGTTAAGAAGCACAAGGTCGGCCTTTCTATAAATTATCAGGTTTTTGTTGAATCCAAGGCGTTAGCGCAAAAACTATTTATGGTGGTTGAAGGCCGGCAGCTTTTGAATATTGCCTGTGTTGAGCAACTCATAAATATATCCAATGAGATTCCTGTAGTTCTTGATAAACATAATATTCCCCGCCATGATACTGATGCTATCGTACGTTTTGCTTTGCAAAATTCTGAATTTACAGATTTACTGCGAAGGGTTGCTAATTTAATTGTTGATGGAACGTATTTTGGGTACAGGGAGGCCATGGAATTCTTGGTTGCAGAAACAAAAAGAATGAATAATGGTAAATTCAGCCTTTCGGAATATGAAACAATGGTGAAGCAGTATATTAATTCAGGATCCGAAATGTTTATGTTTGTCTGTGAGGATGGAAGCATTGATACCGGCGCATTAAGGAGCCATTTATTTATAAACCCGGCCAGTCAAAATTTATTATCAGAATTGATTCTGTTTATTGAAATGAAACGAGTGGGCAGCGATAGCAATGCTTTGACGTCTCCCGAATTTAGTAGCCTGTTATTCTGGCTTGATTACCCTAAATATTTTTGTGATTATTCTAAGGTAAAGATAGATCATCGTTGGAAGGATAATTCTGACTTGAAAAGAATATACGGGGAGCAAGGTGATTGGTTTAAAGATTATTCGCCTCTATTTAAGCATAATTCTGATGTTCCTTTGCATTGTTTTGCGTCTGTTCCGCTATTGGCGCTTCTTGGTCCCTGGTCCATCGGACCGCTGTGGATTGCGTTAGGTATTTTTGCTTTGATATTTGTTCTGCAGTTTACACAGACAAATTCCACTTTTCCTTGTAATCCTATCGTAAAAACTATTATTGCTGCCACTAGAATACATGCCCGGCAGTCTGAAAGCCTTGCCGTGATTTCTACCTTAATTAAGGAAAGAATAGGGATTAGTTTTAATATTAAAAGTAATAAATATAACCGTGCTACAGATCCTGTTTCTGCAATTGAATTATTAAAGCTAGCCATAAATCCAGGTGATTCAATCGAAATATCTGTCCAAGGAGATTGTTCTATAGAATTATTGAATAAGGTTTTAGATATATTCATCAGAGCCTTTCAGGATCATAATCTTGATGCATTCGGATCATATGATCATAGGGGTGATGTATTGCGTTTATCAATAGATAATAGCAGAAATGGGGGAGGTTCTATTCTATCCTGCCACGCTTGGCCTGTCTTAGCACTCTTAAGCTTTAACTCGCTATGGCTGGCGGTTGCCTTATTTGCATTCTTAGGTGTTTTCTATCTTGAGAAGGCGATTAAGAACCCCAATTTATCAGCTGCTATGTTTACACCAACCCGCGGATATGGCAAGCGTAAATTCTGGTTTTTAGATAAATTTAGGTCATATATACATGAATCATGGCACATTATAGCGTATATTATTTTACATCCTTTTTCTTCGCTTCTTGGGAAAGACAGGATTACTCTTGAGTTATTAAAGGCTACTTATGGAAGTAATCGTTTTGATCCTCCGAAATCTGAAGAAGGATTGTTTGGTGCAATAGGTTGTCTGGCGGCTCCGTTTGGAAATGCCGCTTTTCAGGCATTGCTGACTTATGCTGCTATAGGGCTTTTTTCTGACGCATCCGGCATAATAGACTATGTTAAGGGGGCTTTTGTTCTTTCTATTGCTGCGATTGTTGCCCTTGATAATTTTGGCTATCTTTTTATAAATTTTGTCGCGAAAGAACCGTCCGCTGATTGGAATAAAGCTTTCTGGATGCTGACCAAAGGGAACCGAGGGCTTAGCGTAATTATAACGTCCGCAATTTCCATTTGGCTTGCGCATATTGGTTTTACGCAGATTCCTTTATTGTTGAACGGAGTAACTTCTTTATCAGTAGTTTTCTATTCCATTATTGTGCTGACATTTTTGCCTTGGACAATAATAGATACTTTAATTGTCATGAAATCCGGCAGGCTAGAATCCTCGCTCTTTCCTTTTCGCTTCTGGAATAGATTTGATTCCTCTCATCAATTGGGAAAGGATATATTATCCGGTAAAGTGCCTCCAAATATTTATGATCATCCTAATGATACCCAGATGCTTTGGCTGGGTAATGCCGAAGCGGTTTTTGCTTCTTTGAAATATCCTCAAAAAACAGAAGAATTATTATCAAAAGTTGTTTCTGAGGCGTTGGCGAGAGGTAAGAAAAGCATTGGTTTTAAGTTAACCATGACTGTAGCTATAGAAGAATTCTTAAAAGCTTTCTGTGAAAAAATGTACCTCGGTTTTAAAAAAGAGGAGCAAGCCGGTGGAGAAATAACCTTAACGCTTATACAGAAGCCGAGAGAAGATGTCTTAAGTATTAAAGGGCACATAGTAAAACCTAATTATAAAATAAAGGTTCTTGGCTCAAATATTATAGTTTGTTTTGCAGAGAGGCATTTAAGCAATATTACGAAAAAGCTTTGTTGGAAGTGCAAGTTTCATATTGATACTATCCCCGGGGTTATCGCGGTTAGAGGAAAGATCGATGATGATAGAGTGTCATATTGTCCTATAGAAAAGCACGACCCTATAATCCTATTTACTGATACTCCTAAAACTAGTACATTCTTGGTCCGAAAAGTTTCTGAAGAAACAAGGGAACTTGAGGCAAAACTTACCTTTACTGTTCTTTCCGTAAAAGAAAATGGCGAGATAGAATTGGATATTAAATCTTCTGTAGAGACGAGGATAAATATTTTCTTTAAGAAAAGTAAGGTAGATTCTTTTGTTGTCGGGCCGGAAGATGATCCAGCCCGAACAGTTCCACCTTTAAAGAATCGTCAGGCAAGAGAGGAATTAAGGGCAATTAGGAATAGGTATGCTGGAGAAATTTCAGCTTTTGCTGTAACTAATAAATATGACCCATTCCGCAGTATGGGTTGTGGTATTCTTAAAATGCTTAAAGAGAAGAAGGTCGCCAATATTCTTAAGGGAGCAGTTATTGCGCGCGCTCCTCCTGAATCAGCTTTAGTAAGTGAAATTAATGAGTTTGAAAAAAAATATCAAGTTAAAGTCCGCGCTTTAAATCTTGCCCCAAATATTATCGCAATGCTTGCTCCGAACCCTAATCTACAAGATTTAGTCCATGAAGCATCTTCTTTATCCGGCACAAATGATTTTGTCAGCGAGTCATTAGCTAAAAAATGCGCTTATTATAGGCATGCTCTTCCAAAAATAATCGGCAAGCCCGAGAAAACTAAAAAAGAATTTATTGAAAAAGTTAGAAAAGAGTTGCTGAAAAATCCTGTCATCGATATTAGCCAGATAAATATATTAATGCCTAAGATAGAATTCTTGGCTGAACTTTCCGCTAATACAGAGTTTACAGGCAGAAGTGAACAAAGAGTAGTTGTTGAGCATATACTTGGCAGGTTGAGGGATTTAATTTCTCCATGCATTATCGGAGCATCACAATCTGAGAGATTAAGGGAAATAGGCCAGCAGATAAGATGCAGCCAGATTTTGCTTGAAAATATGTGGTTAAAGCGTAAGTTTGAAGCAATTGCATACAACCGTATGGGTTGGATATGGGGAGTTGCCTTCCAGCGCGAATTTGCTTATCTTTCAGAATATATATTAGCCTTAAGGGTTTTTGGTTATCCTCAGTCAGCTGTTTCTTGCACAATAGAGAGCATGGATTATTGCCTTGCCCGCCTATTTACAGCGATAGAGCATTTTATCCCTATGTCTTCTTACGATGACGATGAATTGCGCAGAAAAGTATTCTCTCGCCTTATGGCTGATCTGGTTGAAGATAAAATATATAGCTTAAGATGCCTTTCCGTTAAAGATAGAAACAAAAATCGATGTATTAAAGTTTTGAATGAAATTGATTTTGAGCAAATAAAGCAAGTTATCAAGAATGTAAAAAGAAATGAAATGCTTCGTGAAAAAGAGTCAGAAAGAAAGTTGGCAGGAGAATCATCTTCAGGATTCTCAGGTGGTGGGTTAGGTCCGTCATTAAGGCTATATCCTCTTCAATCACAGGTTCATTCATTAGAACAGCGGTTAGCATTACTTCAGAAGACAGCCGCTATTAAAGATGAACCGATCGATGAAGTCCCGGAAGAGTTTAAGGTTGAGCTATCTACTTTTAGCATTGATTCTTTTTCTTTGAAGAGTACGATTGTAAGTTTGCAAAATCCGCGGACCTACCGATCTCCAAATGGCAATGTTTTCGTGGATTATTCCGGGAATACCATATTAATCCAAGTAGAAGGGCCTGATGCTGAGCGGGTAAGAGGCGATTTAGATATTTTTAAGATAATCGTTGAGCTGGATAAAAATGGTGGTTATAAGAAAATATCTACATTTCCCGGATTATCCGGACTAAACTTTAGAACCATTGCAATTATTCTGCAGGATTCAGAATTTAATCAAAGTATTACAAACTTACCACCGAGATTAAAAGAATATTTTGTTTTACCAGAAGTAGATGATGCTTTACGCAGACAAGAAGCTTTAGCTACTAAGGAAATACCTTTATTTGAATATCAGCAGCAGATAAACGCTTTAAAAATAGATGAAGACCTATTGGCTGCGCTTGAGGATTTAAAATTCGCAGACTCTCAGACGATCAGGCGCAAGGCAGTTGTTTACCTTGGGCATCTTGTGAATGAACAAAAACTAAGCGTGAGGAGATTCAATTCATTACAGGCAGAATTCTTCCGTCAGGATGTCCTTGAAGACTTATCTTTAATCCAGAGGGCATTTCATTCTGATATGGATTTTGTCAGTGGTATATTCCGCAATATCTTCGGCAGGGAAATTGCACCTCAGGAATACGATTATTCAACAATAAATATCAGGTATTTTGCCCGCGGCGCAAATAAATTAATTTATCTTGTGAATTGGAAGTTTTACGGTGGAGTTGAGATGCCCGCGTTTACAATTTCTACTTTACGCGAATCCCAGCTTGGTATCGGCGATTTTGATGAAGAGAAAATTCAGACAGCAGTAAATTATTGGGAAGAAGCATCTTTCTCCGGTTCATCTGGAATAGCAAAATTTGGCGCTTTACACAGAGTTGTAGACACAAGAGGCCAGAGTGTTGTTATGGACGCACATGGAGGAAAAGAATGGTGCACTGTTTATAATAATGTTTTCTTATTGGCAAAGCAGTTTATCCCGGGGATGCCTTTACATAAGGCATTAACCTCCAGCTATTCAAGAAAGAATAGCGCGTTATCGGCTGCTCAAAAAGGTTATTTTGATGTTTGGGAGAGAACAAAAGGCGCAGAAGGCACGGGCGTTTTCTTGAGAAATCCTCGAGCAGCTGACATTGTGGTTTCAAATGAAGATGAAGAGACAATCCAGGCAACGATTATCGATCCCGATACTCTTGATAGAGGTGGCCGGGAAACTCTTAAATCAAACTTCCAGAGGCTTGAGGGTTGTCCAGCCAGATTTACGAGCCTTCTTAGGCAAAGCTGTATTATTGCACCATTGGGTTTTATTGATTTTTCGGGTCTTACGCAATTTTCATTATCAAGTGTTGAGCTAACAGTATTGTTGGTTGTATTTAGTATCTTCGCACTTTTGTTTATTCAATCTTTTAGTCAAAATAAAGCAACGATTTTCCCTTCTAATCAGACCAATTTAATACTTGATATTGGAGGCGCTTGGCCTACTGCTATCAAGTTAACTCTTCAGCATCTTCATCCCAATGATTTAGTTGTTATCTTGGATATCGATCCAGACAAGATTGAATTGGCTAAACAGTCTGTTGTGCAGGCAGGGAAATTAAATCAATTTATATTCATTGAAGGCGATGTAAGGGCTCTGCCTATTGAAGTTCAAAAGTATAGGTTTAATGAAATACATGCCTACAACATTTTAAAGAAGGCTCTTACTGATTTTGATAACGGTAAGATGGAATTAGTTATACGAAGCCTGGTTCCATTGTTACAAGATGGCGGAAAATTCTATCTTGCGGGTGTTGAGGGGCAGTGCGAGCTGGGTTTATTTAGTAAAGTATTTAGTGAAGAAGGTTTTGTTTTGTCTAGAGAAGAAAAGGGCGAAAAGGCAATGGGGCATTTTGTTTCTTATGATAAGGAAAATCATTGTTTTTGTATATGGGAGAAGCTTAAGCGAGAAAATTGCGATGTAATTATTGTTGGTTCTGGGCCTGCAGGGCTTTCCGCAGGGTTATATCTTTCCAGAGAAGGATATAAAGTTGTAATCCTTGAGAAATCATTTATCGGGGGGAATCTTATCCTTGCCGCAAATATTGAAAATTATCCGGGATTCTTGAATGTAATTGGATTTGAATTAGCGGAGAACATGAGGAAGCAGGCAGAATTAGCGGGTGTCAAGTTTGATATTAAAGAAGTAAAAGACGTTGTGATTAATGCTCATAATCAAGAAAAACTGATAAGAACAGAAAATCTGGTATATGCTGCTAAGGCTGTAGTTATTGCGACAGGCACAAGCTACAAGAAATTAGGATTGGAAAAAGAAAATGAATTTACAGGAGCAGGGATTTCTTACTGTGCTGTTTGCGATGGGCCTTTCTTCAAGGGTAAGAAAGTAGTAGTAATAGGTGGAGGCAATACTGGCGTAGAAGATGCCTTGCATTTAGCAAAAATAGCTTCTCAGGTGACGCTAATTGTGAATAAAGATTATCTTAGCGCAGATAATGTATTAATAAAACGTATCCAAGCCCTTCCGGAAATAATTATTAAATATGGCAATAAAGTAATAGAGTTAAAGGGCGACATTAAGGTAAGCGGAGTAGTGATTGAGAATATTAAAACCGGCCTTAAGGAAACAATTGATGCAGAAGGTGTTTTTGTGGCAATTGGCGTTAAGCCGAATACAGATTTTATACAAGGATTGGTTAATTTAGATGGCAAAGGTTCTGTTATTGCAGATAAAGGCTATAGGACCTCTCAAGATGGTATTTTTGCTGTTGGCAGCGTAAGAAGTGGTAGTTATAACCAAATAATTTCTTCTGCAGGAGAGGGAGCAGCTGTTACAAAGTTTGTTACTGAATATCTAACCTCTTTGAGTAATTATCCTGCAATACTTTTTGGGAAGTGCGCAGCTCCTACACCGAAGCAAATAGATAATTTTCAAAAGTATATTAGTAAAGCAGAAGACGAATTGTATGAAGATTTCCAAGATAAAATAGTATTGGTAGATAGAACTAAAACAGGCAAGGTTGCGGATTTAACAACAGTTTCGGGGAAAATCGCAATCCTAAAGAATTTAGCTGCAAGGGCTCCTCCGTTTGAAGAAGCTAAGAATTCTTCGTATTTCCAATTCCTTCTTAATAAGATTCTGCTCCATGAGCTATCCGAAATAAGCAATCATTCCCATACAACAGCCTGCCAGGAAGATTTCCAGCGGTTTGATGAA
The DNA here is from genome assembly GCA_028715415.1 of Candidatus Omnitrophota bacterium. Classification (NCBI taxonomy): domain Bacteria; kingdom Pseudomonadati; phylum Candidatus Omnitrophota; species Candidatus Omnitrophota bacterium. Next base: position 145,906 of record JAQURX010000002.1, read on the forward strand.
GTAATAACTGATTTGGTTTCATTGATTTTTTCTTTTAAGGAATTCGGGCTTTATCCCGATCATGATTATCTCTTAGGCCTTAATAAACTGCATAATGGCATAGCTGGAGATTTGATTAAGATTGGTAATTTCCAGCGTAGAGATTTTTCATTTGAAAGGTTAGTTTTCAAAGTCATCGGGTTACTTTCTTACGAAGGGCCAAAGGCGGATTTAATCCATAAGGCAGTGTTTAACGGTTTAAGAGGTATGGCTGAGGGTGTAGATTTAGGAGAAGATGGCACAGGCAAGGTATTGGGCCTTGCTGGCGAGATATCCGGTTTATTTGAAGTAGTAATTAAAAGAGGAAGCACTTTAGAGAAAATAGCTTTAGGAGAACTAGAACAGATAAATAGGATAGTTTCTGATAAAACCGGAGTTGTTAAAGAATTTGACGCAGTTTCAAACAATACAGTTTATGAATTTAAATTTCATCTTTCTCTACGCAAGCTTTATCAACAGGTAATTGGAATTGATTCATGGCGGACACCTCATCTTGAAGTGCTTACGGATGTTAGGGAATTCAGTGGGGTACGAAATCTGGTTTATTTTGGAGAAACAGACGGCGGCAATGTTATTAAGGCTTTAAAAGAATTTATCCGAAACAATCCTGAAGTTTTACCACAATTTAATCTTACCGAAACTGGAATTTCAGTTAAATTAAATCTTGAACAGGTAAAAGAATTTCTTTTTTCCGATTCTATAATCATGTTAGCAGGGGAAGAAGAATACCAGGGAAGATTTGCAGGATCTTTTGTTGATTATAAACGCCATCATGAATATACAGAAAAGCTTATTAGCAGAAAAATTAAGCAACTAAGAGGAGAAAAGTTTGACGTTATTATCGCAGTAGGCAATGTTAAACCGAAAGATTTAGAGCAGATTAAGGAAATGTCCAGAACTAGACAACAAGAAGCTAAGCCAATAGATTCAAATGTGCTCATTAATAATTCTTATATAGCTATTCCAGTCGATACTCTGGCTAGTCCTTGTGGAGTTAATGGCCCTATTTCTAATACAGAGTTCTCTGCGAATCTTCTATTCCAAGAAGTATATGGAGGTTCTTGCTATGAAAGCTCGCTTTGCTATAGCCAGACTCCTATTGACCCTCAAATTATTACAGAAAACGCACAATTTATGTCAGATGCTAAGCTGACTTTTGAAGAAAAAGTAGATAAATTATTCGATCTTTTATGTACTGCATTTATTCGGCCCGAATATGAGGCAGTTAAGCCTTTGCATCCGGGCTTGTGTTTCCGGTTAGCTGGATTTGTAGCTATATATTTTGCTGCAGCCGGCTATTATGCATACAGGGTTAAGCAGAATGGACAAAACTTTGCAATTGTCTATGATATTGTTTCAAAGCGATATCATCTTATTGATTTTTCTGCAGCCCAATTTGTTTTAGGAGATGCCTTTGGGCATAATTATGGAGATAAATATAGGGCTTCTTATTTAGAATTAGCTACTGCCAATCCTTTTGTAGCCAATCGTCTCGGAAAATATGCAAAAAATGGAAAGAGCAACTCTGTTTTATCCTGCTGCGCTCCTTTGGCTATGGCTTTTAGCAGCAACTTTGGTTTAACTAAAACAGTATTAGAAGCTGTAGGAATATTAGTTGCGGGGTTCATAGTATTATTTATTCTTTTCTACATATTCGCAGATAGTTCCATGAAAGAAGATCAAGCAGCAGGGAAGGGAAAACACCCGGATACTTATGAAAGAATTATTAATGTCTTAGATGGAATTGTTAATGCGATTCCCCGGGTTATTCAAGGTAAGGAAGGTATATCATTTTCTGAAACCTTAAAAGAAAAAGTTTGCATTGTCATTACACAAGAGAGAAATATGGCAAGCATTTTGGCAGCACGCAAAAAAATATGGCTTAAAGTGAATCCCGAATTTGCCAGATATTTAAATAATAGCGCGCTTGCTTTTATGCTGGGACATGAGATGGCCGAAGCATGTGACTTGAATAGCACTTCGCGATATTTTCTCGATGTCGCAAGATCATTCTTGTGGCGTATTGCCAACTTGCTTATATTGTTTTCTCCTTTTGGTTTAATATTTATAGTTATTTCTCCCGGCTATTCTTCTGAGTTCTTTGCTATTTTGGTATTTAGTATAATACTCCGTCAAGCAATTAAATACTCCATGTATAAAAAAGAATTCAAGGCGGATAGTTTGGGGTATCTTTTCATGAAAAATGCCGGTTTTGATGCAAACGGAGCAAGAGATTTCTTTGAGGTTTATTCCAAATGTAAAATCAAATGGAATATTTATTCAATATTAGGCCTATTGCTCTTTTGGCATCATCCAACGATTAAAGCAAGGATCAAAAGCTTAGAAAGAAAACAAAAAATAGGCAGCTTAGTATTGCCGTCTTTGTTGTTTGTCTGCGCTCTTGGCTTGCTTTTCCTCAGCGGCTGCGGTACATCTCCGCATCATACAGCCTATACCATTCAAATTAATTCAATTATTGCTGGCCTTGGTTTATCGCAGTTAGGGTTTACTTCGCCATTTACGCATGTAGTTAATTTAGTCGGAATTGGATTATTATTGTCCGTATTTGCTTTTATGGTTTCGTCTAATTTACTTAGCACTAGGGAGAGGAGTTTGGGAAGCGTAATTAACAGAGCTTTAAAGATAGGATTGCCTACAGATAGGGAAATTAGTGTTTTAGAGAGGCAACAAGAAGCCTCGATGCCGACATTGGATGATCTGTTGAGTGCTAAAGTAAGTAATCCGGTTGAAAGAACAGCATGGAAGAGAGCCTGTAATAAATTTATTGATGAAATGAAGCCTAGCAAAAAGAACAAGAGAGAATTTCGCGAGATCGTTGACGACTTTCCTTTTTATAAAAAACAGCTGTTATCGAGGCAAGTATTTATCAATAGATACCTTTCTTTGTTGATAAATGAAGCGAATGACTTAAAGTCGCTAAAGATAGCTTTTAGTCTTGTGGAGAATTATATGAGAAGTTTTAATGATTCAAATTATCTTAATTGTATGTTTGCTCATCAAGAATCTTGTAGCTTCATATTAGTTTTTCAGAGATTGGTTAATGCGGCTAAGAGTGCCGAGCAATTGAAAGTCTGGGCTTCTCTTGTTAATTATTTTATGAAGAAAATCTGCCGTTCGGAACATTTTGTTTTAAGCCTTTCAGTTTTAGCCAGGAAACTGAGAGATAAAGATATCAAATTGCTTAGAGCTTACGCAGATCTAATTATGAGATACCTTAGGGAGAGCGATGATCCTATAAATAGTGTTCAGAGCCTTTTGGAGTTTCCCGAAGCTGTGCTTGATTTGGCAGTGTTAAATGCAGAGGTATTTTATGCGCCTGCAGAATTATGTTATCGCAGATACGATGAATTTACCGGTAGATATGTAAATGTTTTTGATAAAGATGATTTTGAAAAAGAAGTAAAGTCAGGACGGGTAATAGATATAGGAGGGAAGTACTATTTTCCAATTAAAAATCCCTTCATTCCTTATGACAATGTTCATAATCGTGCCTTGCTTTATAATTCTCGAGGAGTGGACATCGTATACAAAGGAGCAGGTGCATCAGCAAGAATTGTAAAGCACGGATTAATTCTTAACTTTAGCCATGACAAGAGCCCGCATATATTATATGGTGGGCTTCCTTCGTCCGAGGCAACCATAGATGTTGATGTTTCATTTAGAAAGGCTTACCAACAGCTTAAGGCTGAAGAAGACCCGGGGTTACTGCTTGCTGAAAGAAATGGCGCTCGTATCGATATGTATAGAAAACCGATAGCTATGGCAAGGCTTGAAGCATTTCCTGTGGTTGTGCCGAATGGTAGCGTTAACGAAAAACAAGCCAAAGAATTATTAAAACATGCGGTTAATAAACCTGATTCACTTGGCCTACCGGAAACTGTGAAGCTCATATTGGCGCAGCACTTCCTTAATTTTATAGGAATCCCTAAAGACAGCAAAGAAGAAAGGGATCCTACAGAATATATTTATAGTGTTCCGGTAAACCGGAGATATCAGGAAATGGATTCTCTGAAAGCTTACGGTCCGGTTTTTGAGTATTATGGTTATAAAGTTAAGTTTGATCGCAAGAAAGGAAGAATCTATGCCAAGAACAAGCAAGGCAAGACTGTTGATTTCTCTTCGGTCAGGCGGCAAGTCGTAATTTCTGCTGCTGTCAGGTATGCCTTATTTTTGCGTATTTTGCATAAGAAGTTTAATGGCTGCGGGTTTAATAAATATGGTTCGGTTTTTAGTGAGCATAACTGCAATCCTATCACAATATTTGATTATGATGTTATTAGATATAACGAATTAACCAAAGAAACCCGCGAAGGTGATTTAGGACAAGCAGAGGAGGCGTTGGCTAGGCTACATCTATTATATACAAGCGCTTTTCTTGGAGAAAAACGTGGTGATGATGAAGATGAATTATATGAGGATAAGTGGGCGAGCAAAAGAATTTTTGATGGAATATATAACGCTCCAATGGATAAAGGGACCGTTTCTCAAGCTGAAGCTAAAAGTGCCCCCCTTACAGATAGGAGGAACACTTCTCCGAACGGCCCAAGAACCGGTCTCCGAACAGCTCAAGAACCGGTTTCTAAGGTTGTGGCTTTATTGCTTATGCTCGGGCTTTGCCTTGCGCAGTTAGGATTTACTTCGCCATTTACGCATATTCTTAATGTAACCGGTGTTGGCCTTATTATTCTTGGGCTAATTCTTGTTTTTTCCGGGCAATCTTTTGCGCAAAGCAATAGCAGTGCCTCATCCAATAGACGCCTTTTACAAGTCAGGAAGATTGCAAATGTACTTAAAGATTTGAGATATCCGAAAGAAGGCATTAAAGATATTCTTCGTAAAATCACTCCTCTGGTTTCAGAAGTTAATCAGGCGAGGATTAATCTTAGTTGTGAAGATGATGGCCAACTTAAATCTGAGCTTAAGCGTTTGGTCGAGATTCTTAGATCCAATACCCATACAAGTTGGCTGCAATTAAACTTAATAAATGACTTAGTTGGTTTTGATATTTTTAAGGAGATAGATGGCTCAGTAGAGAAAGGTAATTCCGAAGAAGCAATGCGTAGAAAAGCGACTATGTTGGGGTGCGTGCCTCTTTCTCAGTTAATGTATGTAATTTTAAAATCATGCGGCTTGGAAGTATATGGAGCCATGACAATGAAACATGCATTTGCTTTAGTGCTTTTGGAAGATGGAGAAAAAGGCCTAGCAATTGACCTTCTTTTTGGCGTAGTAAGGAAAATTAATTTAAGTAAATATTATAACTACAATAAGGATACCAGAAGTTATATCCTTAAGCCTAAATTTGTGATGGCGGAAGAGGAAATTGAGGAGTTTAGAAAGAGTTTGGGGGAGGGTGAAATTAATCCTGAGAAATTATCTTCCTCTGAAAAAATAGGCTTTTTAAATTTAGTATGCCCATATTTCCAATTAACGAATTCTACCGGTTTATCTGCCGCTATTTATACTAACTCTGGGAATGTTACTATAAAGTATGGCCTTGAGAAAGTCCCCTTTCAATCAGGTGGTTATTCCAGAGGGCAAGAATGTTTTTGTTTTTATGAACTGGCAAAGAACCTTGATTTAATAAACGCTTTTAATAATTACAATCGTGGGCTTGCGGCTATGCATTTTGAAGATATGGAAGTCGCCCTTGATGCTTTTCAGCTTGTAATAGATGCTTTTCCTTGTTTTGAACCTGCTGTCGAAGCCTTTGAAAGAGTAGAAGAAAAACTTCAAGTAGAAGAAAATCTTCGTAATGGCGGAGATTTCTTTTCAGCGATGGATTTTAATTCTTTTTGGGGGAATAGCTGTATTATTTCCCCGTATTTAATTTTATCTTCTTTAGGATTCAGATGTGGGATTGGTTCGCAGCAAACAGGCATTATCGAATCTCTCTGGTCAACGGGTCCGCTGTGGATGGTTGCACTAATGGTATTTTCTTTTGTTACATATCTATTCTTTGCAGGATCTTCGGGTGCATTAACGAGGAACAATGCTCGTTCAAACGAAGAATCATTTGGCGTCATATTGGGATACGACTATGAGCGGTCAGTTATAAAGCCGTTATCACGCCAGTTGCAACAGCTTGCCCAAAATAAACTTAAACCTGTATTGACTATTAATGAAAAAGGATTAGCCGTAGCTGATTGGGTAAGCGATAAATTTAGAGAATACATTGTTTCCCGCAGCCATTCCATTCTTGCTCTATATAATGAGCTTATGCAGGCATTAAAGGAGAAAGGTTTTGCTCCGGCAACGGTTATAGTTCATTCTTCTTATATCGTAGCAACAGAGGCTGAAACTTTTCTCGAACCAGAGTTAACCCTAGATACTTATGCTTGGGATAAACACGATAAAATTTATAATCTTTTACCTGAACTCGCAGGGGGAGAAGAAATAGTTAGTTTTAGGGATTCAGAAGGCAGCCTTCATTTGCCTTTTGGGTATTTTATGCCCGATACAGGTTTTGCATTAACTAAATTAATGATGGCTGAGGCGAGTTTGGGCGCTTTAGCCAAGGACACAGCAGAATTAGAAGCATGCGCTCTTAATCATACTTACGAGGAGCTTTTTAATGGAAAAGATTTTACTTTTAAGCGTGATGATATTGGAGGAGATATTGACAAAAGCAGGATTTTGCCATTTTTAGCTTTAAAATATCATTTTGAAATCTTTTTGCGCAAAGTCTATGAGATCAGGAAATATCTTGAAGAAGGAGATCTTACAAACTTAACTATACTAAAAGAAGAAATGATTCAATTTATGGCTACGACAATTGGCGATTGTGGTTTGGATGAGAAGCAAATAGCTGAAAATTGGATAATAGATAAAGAAGTGACAGATGCAGTGCATAATTTTATTATTTCAGCCCGCGTAAAGAATGCAGGTGAACTTAAGCTTTCGGTAATTAACTCTGCTTTGCTTAACTTCTTTGCGTTTTTGTCTTTAAATGAATCCCCGCGAATTCCCGAGAATATTTCAGCCACAGATTTTAGTAAAACAACCGAGTTAGCAGCCCTAAAAAGCCATATTTTACAACGACAGGTAACAAAAGAACAACTCTTAAGGGAGCTTTTTAAGAGGAAGGTGGTTTATATTCTTGATGAAAAAAGGATGCGAGGCATCGCGGAGTTGTTAGGGGAGGTCCCTAATAATACCATGGTAGTTTTTCATGGTTTTTACTATGCGCTTAATTGCGGTTCTGGTATTGATGAGGAAAAAGTTAATCAGTCATTAAATGACTATCTTCAGAATGGGGATAATAAGTGCTTGGACGTTCCTTCATCTTTACAATGGGATGAAATTGCATGTGCAGCTTCAAGTTCTCTTAAAAAGGCTTTTGATTATTTGCATCAGCGCAATAGACGAGGCGCTAATATAACTTATCATACTGATTTATCCGATTATTTATTCCAGACTATTAATAGTGTTACAGTTCCTTTTGGGGATAGGATAAGTAATTTTACAAATATTTTAGCTCAAAGTGCTCAGACAAGAAAAGCAGAGCATATATTAATACTCGGCAGCCGAAGGATGTTCCCGATGGACGAAGATTTCTTGAAACCGAGCAGGAACAAGCAAGGGCCGGTTGTTGAAAGATTAATTGAGGTTTTTGGAAGAGATAATGTAGCTTTAGCCTTAAATCTAATTTGTGTTGATTCAGAAGAAAACATTATTTCCCGTGCAATTTGGGGGAGTAGTTTAACTTCTTTTGCTTTAAGAGGGCCTTTGCCAGAAACTATACTTCCTGCGCCTATTTGGGATAAGGTTGGAGAAAAATATATTTTTGGTAATTTCCCACAAGGTATTTTTGTCACTGCAGTTAAATCTGATGATGGCGATGATCGCAAGCCCGAGCCTGTAGCTCCAGATCCCGAGCCTGTAGGCGAGGATGCTCCTGTTGGGGATCTAGTTTTGGCGTGCCACACCTTGCCGGTAGTATTGTTATTAGGTTTATTAGGCCTTGGCGGATGCGGGGTCGTCTCTCATCATGCGTCCTACGTCCTTCAACAGGATTTAACTGTTGAATCCTGTTGGGCGACGGGGACGTTGTGGGTTGTTTTTGTCATGCTTTTTGCTGTGTCGATGATGTTTGCAGTGCCGGGAAATAATGGCCAATTAGGCAGAGTAAGTGGTAGTTTAAGTCTAGCCCATGCTTTAAGGTGCTCGTCAAGTTTATATAGGTATAATGTGTCGGCAGGGGATATACCAGCTCAAGCTAAAGATAAAAGGCTATATTGGGAAAGAAAGATACAAGAGGCCCGAGACAGAAGTGATAGAAGTGGTTGGCAAGCGCTCACCACATTAAGCAGGTTAAATCATATGGAGTTATGGGCAAATTTAATAATAGATAGGGAGACCACCAGAGGATTATTGATCTTCGGAGAAAGCACAAGTGGTAAATCAACAATTACTTCTTTGATGCTGGGTCTTAATCCAAAAAGTAAAGACGTTGGTTTAAGCAATCGTTGGATTCTGGGAGTAGATGATTTAGCTCAAGGATTCTTTGTAAAAGATAATTTGATAGCCGGGATGAAGCCTTCTTGTGATGGTAGGAATAGATGCAATTTAGAGGTGCCAGTAGAAGCAAAGCCTCTTTTTGTAGTTGTTGGCATGGTTGTGTTTTTAAATTTAAGATTCGTTCAAAAAGAGCCCATACTAAAAACAAGATTGACACATATCCTTAGGGAAATGCACGAATCAAGTTATTTTGCTTTGACAGAAGATTTTTATAGAACACTCCCAATATTGCCTTTATTTGAGGCCCGGGTTTTAGATAATTGTGGGCGTAGATGTGATTATCCATCTTTGGCTAAAACAATCGAAAAGACTTGGTTACAAGTTCCCGCAGTGGGGAATGCGACATCGAAAAGGTTAGCTTTGCTTAATTCTGATGCAGGGAGAAATCACTGGAACGCAACATTTTATTCCGTATTACCCATTATTTTATTCCCGCTAAGCCATTTGCAGATCCAAGAGCTAATTGAATCCCTCTGGTCAACCGGACCGCTGTGGGTGGTGGTAATATTATTGATTTGCACATTATTCTTCGCAAGCCCAAGCAGTAACAGTTTCCCCTTTAAGTCCGAAACAGTTTCTAAGAGGAAATTCTATGTAATATTAGAAGAGCATAATAGTATTCGCCTGCCTCCGGAATTAGCAAATAAAATCCTTCTTCTGTATCTGACTACACAAGATAGAGCATTAGTTTTTTCAGAGAATCGGAATCTTTTGCCGGATAAAGACTGGGTAAAAGTTGTTGCGGTTGCAGAAGAAGGCAGAATTTATCTTGATAAGAATTTAGTAAAAGGCCTGGATATAAGCGAAGAAAACGAAATCCCTCTTGTTTATTTAGAAGATAATAGCCCTAAAGATTTTGCACAACCTCTGCCTATTCGAAGTGCAGATAAGCCGGTTGAGAAAGAAAAGTTTTCCATCAGGCGTCTTGTGTATGGACAACTTTTGGAGTGGACTGAGAATTTGATGGTAGAAGATACGCAGTATCAGAAAGTAAGCTCGCCGAGTAGAGGGGGAGAGGAAAATACTGTTTATATTTTTGTAATTGAAAATAGCACTCCTGAGAAAATAGCCGGCCATGTACAAGTTGTAATCAGAAATAATGACAAATCGTTTGAACGCGGCAGTAACTGGGTGCATCCTTCGCGGGAAGATAAGGCAAGCATAGAAGAAAAGTTGGATGCGGCTTACAATAATTTTGTTAAAGAGTGGCCGACAATGATGGCAGGGAAGTTAATAAAAATGTTCCTGCGCACGAGCTGTTTAATTGTATTTGCGTTATTCGCGCTTCTCTATTTAGGCGGATGCGATTTGTTTGTCCTTAGCTCACATCCTACGGAAGCCGACTCTTGGGCATTTGGTGGGCATTTATGGAGATTATTGCTGGCATCATTACTCGCAGGCGGGTTTAGTTTTGCGGGGATTCATTATGGTTTTGGCAGTGCAAGCGCGAATTCCGCAAAGCCAACCGTGGTTCATATTATGAGTAATCTTGGGCGAGGTGGAGCGGAAAGAAATACTTTGAATCTGGTAGCAGGATTGAATAAGCAATTGTTCAAAATTATCCTTCTTGTCTGCTCTGATAATTCAGAGTATCCCGAAGAGATAAATGAAGCTATAAACGAATACGGAGTAGAAATCCGCTATTTGCCTGAAATGGCAAAACGAAGAAAACTACCTAAGGGGATTTCTTATATATATCACCGAATATATAGAGTAGTTTATTTATCCAATGTTTTAAAGAAGATAAATCCGGATATTGTGCATACCCATTGTTTCCATATGGGATTTTTAGGAGGAGTGGCTGCAAGGTTAGCCGGTATAAAAATAATAGTCTCAACCCCTCATTCTGAGCCTCCCAAGTGGCGTTATTCCTCACAAGGCAAGAATAAAGCAAGTTTGGCTTTTATGGATAGAATAATCGCCCGCGTTAGCCATTTCATCATAGCTATATCACATATTGAAGAAAGCCGGCGCAGAGAACAAGATTTTAACAGAGTCGCAGTAACAACAATTTATCATGGTATTGACCATAATAAATTCCTAAAAGATAGTTCAGTTAAGGTTAGAAATGAATTGCAAATTGATTCTAATGCTATTGTAGTGGGTACAGTTGCTAATTTGTTTGAAGTTAAGGGTTATCCTTATTTGATTCAAGCCGCAAGGGAAGTGGTTAATAAATTTCCAAAAACAGTTTTCCTTATTGTCGGCGAAGGCGATATGCGTAAAATCCTAATGCAACAGGTGGAGAGTTTGGGGCTAAAAGAAAATGTTAAATTTTTGGGGCGCCGTGAAGACATCCCCGAAATTCTTTCAGCTATTGATTTGTTTGTTCTGCCTTCTTTAAGCGAGGCATTCGGTATCGCAATTATGGAGGCAATGATTGTCTCAAAACCTGTAGTCGCCACTAAAGTAGGCGGGATCCCTGAATTGGTTGTTGATGGTAAAACGGGGATTTTAGTGCCGAACAAAAATTCTTCTGCATTAGCAGATGCGATTTGCTTCCTCTTAAAAGATAGAAAGAAAATGCAGGAAATGGGGCAAGCCGGAAGAAAACGGATTATTGAAGGATTCTTATTGAGCCGCATGGCTAAGAAATACGAAGCAGTATATTTAGGCTTACTAAATGCAAGAGCACAGAAATTGCCGATTACACCGGGTGTATACACATTTGGGAATAATGGAAAATTTTCGCCGGATAATCATTACTCAACTATACCTAAAGCCTGCGGGTTAGGGATTTATGAAGGTGGAAGAATTAAGCCGGATGTTGTGCTTCAGGCGGAAAGTAAAATCGCAAACGCAACTACAGCAAAACTATTAACCAGATATCAAGATTGTCCTGAACTTGGCCCTCAGTTAATTGAGCTAGTCCAGGGAATTTTAGGCAGGCATAATAATCTTTATGTAATTAATGATGATCAACCATTTATTTGGCATAACGGCAACAGGTTCTTATTTAGTTATGTAAAAGGGCACGATATCCATCTTACATTAGGGTTTATTAAAACAATTATCGCTGTAAATAAAATGAATCTTTTTGCTACGTTATTAGAATTTGAAAAGATGAATATTGAAGTTAAAAATGAAGATATTGAGCAGGCAGAGAAATTAGCCAGAGAAATTCTTCATGTTGTTCTATCTCATGCTATTTTCTGGACAAGCCCCATTGCAGCTTTGGTTACAAAAGGACAGTCCCACGCAGTATCTGAATTGATAAATAAGGTTAAAAAAGATGGCGCGCATATCTATGCTGCGGATACAAATGGAGAATTGGCAGAAGCTGTTTTAGGAAAAGTTCCTGAAGTAAGCGGGCAAGCCTGGCGCGTGCACGCTTTGGATTTAGGAACACAGTTTTATCTTTATGATGATGGTAGGGATTTTAGAGTTTATGGATATGTTTATTTGGATCCCGAAAAAGCCAAGGAGCATCTTCGTTATCCGCATATCATAATTACGAAAGCATTATGGGAGAGGTTTAAAGAAGGTAAGATTGATCTAATTGAACCGGTTTGTTTGACTTTGCATGCGGTTTTTGCAGAGAAAAAGTGCGATGCAAGAGTAAAAATAGAAATTGATATAAAAGAGGATGCTCTCCCGATAGGGGAATTCTTAAAAGAAGTACAGCTAGATCATCCTGCAGATGACGTTGTCCGGGAAGAAGAAAAACAAGAGTCTGTGACACCTACTGTTGTAGCCGAGGCTATTGAAGAGAAGCCTCAAGTTGCCTGTGAAGCATTAGGAATAGTGGTTGTGGGGGTTAAGATTATTAATGATTTAATCTATGGCCGAAGAAGGATATCTTTAGAGTTTAAGAGAACAGGGGTGGTTAAGGATGAGGAAGGCCAAGAGGAAGAAGGTGACGTTCCTCAGAAAGGCGAGCTTAGAAGTGTTGAATTAATTGTGGATGACCCGGAATTTAAAAACAAAAAAGAAAACAAAGAAAAGATCTGGCGGCCAAATGAACCGATTACCGAGTTTTTTAGTAATAAGACAACATTTGATAGTAAAAGATTGCTTGCTGCTTTTGCCGATCGCGAAGAAGTCTCAAAAGAATTTATGACTCATTCAAGTATATGGCAGAAACTACTTGCTTCGCCAGTTGTAAATATATTGCCTAAGAAATGGAAGAGCCTGCTTGTTTCAATCATGTTATTAGTGTTAGGGCTTACTTCAACTGGAAATGCTCAAGGCTTAAATTCTTCAATCCCAGGATCTTCTTGGCCCGGATATTTTATTCTTGTAACCGTTTTGCTTGCGATAGCTTTATTGTGTGTTAAGCCATTATGGGCAAATGAGCCAAGAGAAGGTTTTAAAAAAGAAGATGAAATTAGTTTGGGGCTTCGTATCAAAAGAGCATTGCAAGAACGCAAACAGGAGGAATTCAATGATATTTGGATTAATTTGCGAAGGCGAGGATCAAAAGAGAGCCAGATTGTACAGAATCTCCTTAATTCTCATTATATAGATATTGATTCGCTCTTTACTTTTTTTGTGTGGTCATTGGGAGAGGTGCATATTAATGTAAAAATACAGGAAGGCCTCAAGAAAATTAGAAAGGAAGCTGTTTATGATTATATTAAAGAGTTCTACCTGCCTCCTGTAATTAATGGTCTTTTGCCATTCACATTCTTGTCCCCTATAAGGTTCATAAGCCTAATTGAGAGGTATCTTAAATATGTTGAAGAAATCTTATCCTCGGATGATCAATATATGGAGCAGTTATTTATTGATGCACTTGATTACATGATTACCTTTTCGAGTATGGGCAGAGGGTTTTGCCCTTCGAACCCCTTAGTTGAAGATGTAAGGCGGATAAAATTGCAGTATATCAAAGAAATGATTATATTTGTAAGTACAGCATGTAAAGGGAACGGAAGAAACTTAACGGAAATTTTTCAAGAGTTAGTTGAATTGATTATCGCAATCGAAAAAGTAGAAGACATTGGTTTACTCCAAGAGATAAATGATATTGTGAATAATATAAGGAAGCTATTTGCATTAAATGATGAGCGTAATACATTTGACCCGCACCGTGCAAAATTTGAGATGCATCCGGATGAAGAGCAGGTTGAAGGAGATATGAGCAGGTGTAATGAAGATGTTGTGAAAGATGGATATATTCTTGGTGCGGTTAACGAAGCTATTGAACGGGTGGCTGATAAAGATAATAATGTAAAGGCTGCTTTAGAGCAAATCCGCGACACAATTGTTATCCGTGCAGGCCCCGGCCTTACCTATATATGGGCTACATACCGCAATAATATCTTCTACATAGACAAAGACCTGCTTAGCAACCAATACTTACGTTTTGAACTCCTAGTTACACTTATTCACGAAGCAAGAAAAATCGCTTATCCTGAAGCAAAAGACCATGAAAATGAAGTATTTGCGCAAGAATGCGTGAATTGGTTGCGTGAAGCCATAGGGATTGAATTGATTGTTAAGGATCATGGTGCACACAGAGAAATAGGCCAGGATGGTAAATTGCGTTTTGTAAATGGTAGGTTTGAAGATATTATCCCTAGTCTGCCGGAATATGCCGCGCACGGTGTTACCGCCATTATGTTTCCGGACGTTAATAAACATGCTCCGCAAAGCGTCTTTGAGATTATTGATCCTTTTGAAGTTAATCCCGATTGCGGAACCAAAGAAGATTTAAAGAGGCTTCTTGATGTTGCGCATAGTTATGGGATTAAGGTGATATTCCCTGCTATCTTAAATCACGTTTCTTTTGAAAGCGAGCTTTATTTAAAGGCACAAACAAGCGGCGATAAAAGTTTCTTTATTACAGATGCAGACGGCCAGATTGTGAAGGCGACGGATAGGCGAGAAAAAGGTGAGTATTTCTGGACATTTGATGCAGCTCAATTAAATTTAACGCATCCCGAAGTAAGAAAGTATCTTTTAGATGTTGTGAGGTATTGGATTAGCTTTGGTTTTGATGGGCTTTGGCTTGATGCGGCAAGCGCTTTATTAAAGAAAAATGTTAAGAGGAATTGGCAGGATTTACTAAGAGGGGTGGATAACATTGAAAGAAATATGCCGGATGAATTTATCCCTGAAATAATTAGAACCATCCGGGAAGTCAAATTATCGGCAAGGGTTATGGCCGAGTGTTACGATGTTTTTGACCGACCAGATATGGAAGCAATGGGTGTTGATTTAACCATGGATTTTGAGGCAATTGAAGCGATTGTACAGTGTTATACTCGTAACAAAGATAACTATCCTTATTTCCTGAGAAAACTTTTAGAGGAAGATGCAGTAAGGCCGGAGCATGAAAGAATTAGGTTTGACCGTAGGCATTTTGCCCGTGTTAACCATGATAAATTGGAGTTTTGGAATCGCCAGGGGACATTAAATAATTACGAGGCTATTTTTACCCATAGTATTCTAGGCGCTTTAGGCAGTTCACTCTGGCTTTGTGAGGGAGAGTTTGAAGGTAGAGGTTATCGTTATGATAGGATGGGGGTAGTTCCGCTTGGAGATACATTTAAGAGAGAAAAATTAGGGGATTTCTTAAGGCGCTTATTGCCTATTATTAATCAGCCTGTATTTAAACACGGAAAATATCATTATCTTTGGCCAAATGCCCGTAACCCTGATTGGTCTCCGGTATGCGCCTTCGTCAGAGTGTATAAAGATGAAATCGTAATTATAGCAGCTAATGTTCCGACTCATCCTGGTGATAAAGAAGTTGGCTGGGCGAATTTTGATATCAGTTGGTTAATAAAGAATAAAGAAGGTTTTTATAAAACCGAAAATTTATTTACAAGAGATACTTATGCCTTGGCAATATACCCACTTAGGGAAACATCAGATCCTAATCGGAAGTTTTTCCTCACTGTTGCTGTAATGCCAGGTGAGGTACAGTATCTGAAGGTTATCAGAGTTGAGCCTCCTCACGATATTTCCGCCTTTAGCGCATATCGCGACAGTGTTATTGCTTTTATATTAGGCAGCGCCTTAATCTATTTTATTTATTCTTCACTTGGATTCTATCCTGCTTTGGCAGTTGGCTTAGTCGTTCTTTGGGCAACAGTGCAGTTTTATATTATTGGCCGTTCAACCTTTGAGGTAGTATCTGGTGAGTTGTTTTCAAGAATCTCAAAAATTGAGGTTGCCGATACGATAGATATACCCGGGAAGAGGCCTAAATTCATTCCCGAACAAGATGCGATAAGGATGTCTCGAAAGCAGGCTTTACATAAGCCAATAGCTACAAGTAATGGATTTGTCTGGCAACAGGCTTTTGATGGATTGCATCCAATCATCCAAAAATGGATTTTGATCCATGAAACTGGAAGGTTACATCTTTCAGGGATGCTGAAAATTATCCCGCGGGTAGACATCCCGATAGTTTGGTTATTCGGATACTTAAAGGAACAGACAAGAAATTGGTATAAACAAGAGCTCGCTTCTGCGGAGAAGGAAATATTAGATAATGTTTTTGAAAAAGCTAACAATTTTGATTCTAGATCAATTCAACCGCTAATTAAATTAGGGGCTTATTTCCGCTTGATTAGTTTTGTCGCTTCGGAAGTTTTTGAATTAAGCGTGATTATAGGAGCGGTGATTTTATTTAAAATATCATGGCCTATAGCAATTGTGTTATTTGCAATGCTTGCTATCTTTGGCTATTCCTTCGGAGGTATATGCCGGGAAATCACAACTTTTATCTGGGCAAAGCAAAATCCCGATGTGCGTTTTAATATTATTAAACGCTGGGCTTGGTTTACGATCCCCGGAACAAATATCTTCGTGATTAAGCCGGTATTATGGCAAATAAATAAAAATATGCGTTCAGATTTATCCGCTGATGGCGATTCTGAACTTACCAGAGAAATTGTAGATCGAATTATCGCAAATTCTTCAAAATCCCGCGTCGAAAAGATTGAGGAAGTTAATATTATATTTACTATTCGGGCCTTCTTTGAAGAAGGGCATGATCCAGATAAGAGTAGCCGCGCGTTTATTTACGGAAGGATTGCCTGTTTATTAAGAAAAACAAAGACAGAGGTTTATGTTTTAAATAATTCTCCGCATTCAGGATATTGGCAGGTATCAGCTTTAGGTGCAGGGGAGCATTTGTTAAAAATATTTATACGTCAAGATGAAGATGTTAGAGCTAAAGCTATCCATGAGACGGCAGCTGCACTTACTGCTATTTCCGGATATCCTACTTCGCATGAAACAAATTTAGAAATTGAAAATGAATATCTGTATTGGCATAAGACTATCCAGATTTGCCATCATGAAAATCATTTTGAGGAATTTATCTTTACAGAACATGCTTTAAACGAGATTTTAGGATACGAAAAAGGAAAAATAGACTTTGCTGGTGATAACTTAAAAGGAATTAATCCTAATCTTTTAGTCTTTATTGGTTTCTTTGCAGGGGTATTTATCATAACCGAATTCGGCGGTTTCCCACTTGGGAAATTCGTTAAGTTTATAATCAAAATATTACCAACTATACTTTTGCCTGTTTGGTTGGTTATGTTTTCGCCTTGGTTATATAAATTTTTTAGGAATGATAACCAGCTGCCGCCTAATGATTCCGATCTTTCGGCTGAAGGACCGAATTTGATTACTGTATCAGAGAGAGATAAGTTGGTTGAATTAATGAATAGCAAAGGTGCTGGCTATTATAGAGTTTCTTATAATGGCGAAAAAGATTCAATTGTGGTTGATAGGGTTAACTATAAACAGGAAAGAAGGATTTATGGGAATGATAGATTTTATGATAGTGAGGCGTTTCAGGTGGTGCGAAATGCTTTAAAGATGGCTTATGAAGTAGTTAGAAAAAATGCTAATGAATATCCGGAAGTCCAGGAAGCGGTAGAAAATTTGCAAATTTATCTGATAAATGAATTGCCCCAACATAAAAAAATTAAGATTGGAGAAGAAGGAGAAGTGATGTTTTTGGCGAAAACAAAACAAGGCCAAGATAGGCGAGTTTGGGTAACTCGGCTGGATGATAAAGCGATCCTGACAACCGAACTGCTTTTTAGTTTATTGGATGATTGCCGCAATAAGGATCATTGGCAAGGTAAAGGGTATATTCCGGAAAATATGGCTGTTGTAATGCTGGCAGGGGATATTGTTCATGAATTAGTTTGTAGTAATGAAGTTTTAGTGCAGCGATTACAGCCTGATGCTAAGGTTGGTGTTAAGGGGTATGGAGAGTATGCACATCTTGAAGGTTTAAAAGCAGAATTAGATGTCCTTAAGTTTGCTAAAGATAAAAAATGCTTGCCTGAGAAGAATATTAAGAGTTTGTCTTCAGATATGATGGAAGCAATTAAGTCCGCCGAAAAAAGCATTAAAGTTAATCAGGGTAGGGATATTGATTTGCAAAGTGACAGCGGTTATATAGAAGCCAAAGAAAATTGTGGAGTTTCCGAGGAATCTATTAGGGAATTTGAGGAAGAGGCTCTCCAAATTTTGGAATCCAATAGTTCTGATTCAGTGTTTTGGGGAATAAATACCCGGGTTTGGGATTCACATAGAATGTTAATTATACCAGTTATAGATAGTTATAATATTGAAGTCGGACAAGAAATAGCAGTTGGAGCTGGAATTGCGGTAAATGTAATGAATATTTTTACATATTGGAAACAGGCTTGCCGTAATTTTATAAGTAAAATAGATAACGGAATTAAATTAGCAGTAGACGATATAGAGAAAATAGTTTTTGAACTGGGTTGCAATATCCACAAATACGGAGATAAAGGCATAATTACTTTAAGGATAATATATTTAGAAGACAGGATTGCAGGGGTTGAGATTGTTGCAAGGGATGTGGGAAAAGGTATTGGTGATGTTGAGCTAAAGAGGAGAAGTGCTTTTAGTGAGGTTAGTTTGAATATTGGCGAAGGAAATGGATTAAGGACTATTATTGGGTATCCTGAACCATCAATTTTTTCCAGAGAAGGCGAAGTCGTTTATGAAACAGGCGATGGCAGTATCGGCCGCAAATTTATTTATGACTCTGGTAAAAATGAATTCGTGGAATTTCCGGAAGGAAGCAGTATCAAGCAAGGTACTCGCGTCAGATTAACGCTAATTAAAGGAAATCCCGGGAGTACTTTATTAGGTATTGTATTTTTGCCAATTTTTGCGTCTCCATCGTTTACTTTTCTAGTAAGTGTGGCAGCAATTGTCTTATGCGTAGCTATGCTTTTACTTCTTCCGCTAATAAGAAATACCTTGAGCGCTATAAAATCGAAAAATCCTTTATATAAAAATAAGTTAGAACTTGAAGCGCAGATTGCCGAAAAGGTAAGGGTTTTGTTTGGAAAAAAGATTTCATTCAAGGCCCTATTTAGTAGAAAATCAATTTCAGTTGAGCGGGCTCGTAGAGGATTTAGTAATTTTACAGTTAAGAATATTACCGATAAAGGGGAAGAATATCAGAAACTTCGGAGTTTGGTTAAGTTATTAGCGCAAAACTATGAAGAAATAAGCGCGGCATCAGAAAAGAAGAAGGAAAAGAAGAAATACCTTAAGGCAGCGCTTGTTTTGTATGAGTTGCTTATGCTTTCTACCCCGGATTTTATTGAAAAGCATCATTTTTGCATTAAATCAGCTGATTGCCATAAATTATTAGGGGACAGAGTTGGCGAGAACACTTATACGCATGCAGCATACGGGATGCTCCAATCAGCTAAAGATAATCCTCAATTTGCTGAATTAGAAAAACAGGTTTTATCCAGAATACATTCTGATAATCATCCTGTTCCGGAGCAAAGCCATATAGGCATAGATTCTATGGGCCCAGAAGAGTATGTTTTTGGGATAGGTGTAAGAATGACAGAAACAGCCGATGGAAAATTAGGGTTGATTTGTGATTTTGATAGAAATATCCCAGTGGATAGATACGAGGCAATTTCACAATATTTAATTGGCCTATCGAAATGCTATGGCGTGGGGATATTGATTAATTTAAACAGGGTTGAAATTTGGCGTAATTTAAGCACCAAGTCAGCAGGCGACTTTGCTTTAGGTACTATGCGTTTAGATGAAAGATTATTGAATCCAGAGGCAAGGCCTATTTTATGGGAAACCATTTTCCATGAAGTGATGACAAGCCTGTTAGTGTTGATTGAGCCAAATCGCGGGGTGCGCGAAGCTGTAGCAACAAATTTAAGCATTAAGCATTATTTAAATCCGAAAGAATTTATTTTTGGTTCGCAGAATGCCCTGGAAGATACTTTACGATATCGCAGGAATTTTATTGTAGCATTAAACTCCGGAATCTTTGAAGTTGCTCAGCCGCTTCGTGAGTTATACGGCAGCATAGAAGCTGCTTCCGGTAATGAGTTCGTAAATATTAAAGTATTTGAGAGTATTAGAAGCCAGCCACGTTATAGCCTGGAAAAAGATAAGTTGGAAGAAATTGAGAAACAAGGCGATCCATATGAAATAGTCCAGAATTCAGTTAATTTAATGAATTGGTTCTTGGAACAAGTCAATACTGTTGATTTTGTCTGGAGATATATAACTAAAGGCCAAGCAGGAAAAGATAATATCCTTAATATTATTAACGCGTCTAATAATGATAATCCTGTGACGGTATGGAACTTAATAGTTTCGTCGCTAATAGCAAAAAGATTTACTCAAAGCAGAAGAATGGATCAAAATGGATTAATTATTGCAAACGCGATAATTGTATTAGCCCGAGTTTATGAACGCAGAATTATATTAGAAATGAAGAAAACTATAAGCTATGAGGAGCTTTTATATTTGTCTTTAATATTAAATGAGCAGGGCCCTGTTAAGACTGACCTTCAATTCTGGGCTTTGGAAAGAGGAGCGTTTAAAGATGTCACTGTAGCTATAGAAAAAATTGCAAATTTAAGGGGTAAGTTGGAAATTCCCGAAGTCAGATTCTATAGGCGGTTACCAGCTTTAATAGAATTTGCTTTAGCGCCGAATACAGTAGTCCCTGAAGGGGCGCATTTGGTTGTAAGTGGATATGGCGATAGGTTAAGAAAGGTACGAAATGCACAAAAACTCACTAAACAAGAAGTCAGTTTTTTAACCGGTGGAAAAGTTGATGCCGGGCGTATTAAAAGATGGGAAACGGAAAGAGTTTTGCCTCAGATGGATTTGTTAAAAATAGTAACCGATGCATTAGGTGTGCCTTTAATCCACATAACAGATAATGCAGGAGATGTGGATTGGGATATCTTGAGATTGCGAGCGAATCGCGCTCCAAGAATAAGAAAGGTAAGGGAATTATTTGGGTTTAAGCCTATTTATGTTGCCAAGGCTTTAGGTTCAAATGTCGGGGATTATGTGTTGAGGCTTGAAGAAGGGGAAATTTACCCTAGCTTAGAAGTCATTACAAAATTAGTTTCAGTATTTAGAGATGAAGTGAGTGCAGAATATTTCTTGGTAGGCACAAACGAGCCTGATTGGACAAAAATAGGTGTTGTTGATGGATGGGAAGAGCGGATTAAAAATGTTATAAAACAACTTGATTTGAATGTTGTAAAGCTATATCTAACAAGTCATATTGATGATCAGCGTTTTAAACAAATGATGCAGGGGGTTCTCAGGCCTTCTGTTTTAGAGATGGAGAGAATTGCTGGATATTGTTGTATTCCTCCTGAATATTTGATAAAAGGCACAAATGAACCGGATTGGAGTTTGTTTGCATATATATTACCCGGATATGGAATGCGTATTCGTGATTTAAGAGAAAAAAATATGCTTAAGTCTTGTGAATTAGCGGAGGTAGTTGGAGTTGGTGATGATACTATTTGTGATTGGGAATTTGAGAGAAAAATTCCTTTAGATGAAAATATTACTAAATTATCTAACGTATTAAAAGTTGATAGAATGTATATTTTAAAGGCGCTAAATCCTCCAGATTGGGATAATTATGGAGTAAAGCCTGGCTATGGCGGGAGAATTTCCAAAGCAAGATTAAAACAAGGATATTTTATTAGAAATTTAGCAAAGTTAGCAGGATATTCTCAGAATACAATAATTGGGTTAGAGAATGAGGATATTGGGCTTAGCCCATTTATATCAGAGGTTCTTGCAGAAGTATTGGGAGTTACAGTTGATTACCTTGCGCGTGATAAGAATCCTCCGGACTGGGATAATTTTGGCATTACCAAAGGCTATGGCAAGAGGATTAGGCGAGCTAGGTTGGCTAAAGGGTTGGCTCAATGTGAATTAGGTAGAAGTATAGGTTTATCAGTTAGTAGGGTTGCGGCTTGGGAGAAAGAAGAGATTGAATGTCCGACACACGAAGCATTAGAGCGGTTTGCTAAAGCTTTGGATGTGCCGATTGAGTATTTAAAGAATGGGCAAAATGCGCCAACGTGGATAAAAGAATATAAGTCAAAAGGTGCAATCGCAGGATATGGCGCGAGAATATATAAAACAAGAATAAGAAATGGTTACACAATTGAATACTTATCAATATTAACAGGCATTGACCTCCAGACATTATTGTATCTTGAGTTAGAAAGAAGAGATAGGGTTATACCAAGAAGAAATATTTTAAGTAAAATTGCAAATGCATTAGGCGTATCTGTGGAATATATTCAGCGATCTCAAAATCCTCCGGATTGGAAAACTTTCGGAATTATTAATGGCTATGGTAGAAGAATTAGAAAAGCACGAATGGCATTAAGAATGAGTGGGGAAGAATTGGGATTAAGAATGAATATAACAAAAAGCAATGTTTACCAATGGGAGAGTAGAGAATGGGTGGCTGGTTGTCCTATACATGAAAAATTGGTAGCTTTTGCTTCTGCCTTAGGGGTTTCATCAGAGTATATACGAAGAGCTACAGATGAACCAGATTGGGAAACCTTCGGTATTTCTCAGGCCAGCAGCATCCTTATTGGAATCCAGCGGGAAAACAAAGGCATGAGCCGGAAAGATTTAGCGGAAAGAATCAAGGTCAATGAAAAACAAATAGCCGAATGGGAAAACAGATATTGCCAAGACCTGCCTACATACACTAATTTTAGGCTTATGGCCGAAGCGATGAAAGTGGATATTGAAACGTTAATCCATCTTCCAAAACTTGAAGAAGCAATCGGGTTAATTGATAGCCTAATTTATAAAGGCATGCATTTAAGCGCGAAATTGTTGTTGGAGTGTTGTGTTGATACATATGGATTATATACAAATAAAGAGTTTTCTCATTATTACGTAAAGGATATTGAAAAGAAGCTGTCCAGAGATTTGAGTGAAAAGAAGAATTATTTGATCTCCCTGGGAGTAGAAATAAATGATGAATTATTAAATAAGCCTTTACATGTTCTGGAATATCATATTGACCAGACAATTCTTTTGCCGCTTCTAAACGGAAACGGAGAATTTGATAGGCAATTGATTATGCCGCTTTTTATTTCGGAAACACTAGATGAGTATTGCCCACGCTCAACTGCATTTAGGAGTTTAGCGCGTTTGGCAGAAATTCAACCTAAAAGGCTTGCGGATAGATTTCTAACGTTATTGCAATTACCAAGTGGAAACGGCCATGGCAACCTGCCGCGAGATTTACTAAGATTTCTTAATACGCCTTCAGGAGGGGTGTTAATTAATGCTTTGCAGAAAGAAGGAGATGGGTTGGCGAGTTTTATAGAAACGCACAGAATATTAACTGAAAAAAGCAGTTTAGCTCATGTTTTGCAAATCCAAGACCAGGCAGGGAATGGAGAGAAAGACCACAAAAAAGTAGATTCTGCTATAAAGATGTTAAGAAATGAAGGAAAGGTGAGAAAGGCAAAAGCTTCAGAAGTTGAAAGTAACGAATCTGAGAAAAAGTTTGCCGAAGAAACCATCGGCCTTGTTTTGGATAAACCAGTGCATTGGCATACCATTAACGCTATCCCGAGAGAATTTCCATTTGGCGGGCATATACATCAATGCAAGAATCATTACGATATTTATATACGAAAGGATCTTTTGAAATCAGGAAAAGCAGCGCACGAAGTTACGGCCGGGCTTTTGAGAGATTGCAGCCCGGGAAGAGTGCATTCTGCTGCCTGTAGTGTAGAAAACGCATTCCGCAGTAAATCAAAAGATTTATCTGAGCCCCGCGGAGAAAACAAAGAAGACTCTTTAACTTTCTCCGAATTAAAGATTAAGCAGCGGAATTATCGTTCGAATCCGCACCAGCCTTATTGGTTTTTAGAAGTTGAGCATCCGCATTTTTATGCAACAACCGCGGTTTGCGGGATAGATTTTCTCCCTCCTGATTTACAACCGGCTTGCGGAGGAGTGGTGTTTAAAAGTATTAAAGGTTGTGATTTGAATAATGTAGCTCTGCGCAGAAGATCGCAGAAAGAAGCCGGGTATCTTGCTCAGGAAGCAGACCGTACTTCAGCTAGATATAACGGATACTCCCGCGGTGTCGCAACAGTGGTTGTCTCAGATGGAGAAATAAGCAAGAAGAAAGTTTTGATAGAATTATCACGGGCTTTTGCATCCAGAAAACTTTTAGGTTGGAGATGCATTGCCGCTCCCAGTTTAGGCACTACAGAAGAAGATAGTAATATTATTTCAGATACAGCATATGAGACTTCTTTACGTGAGTATTTAAAAAATTCAAGAGTTAATTATGTGACAAAAAGAAAGATAGAAAAGATTATTAGGGAGAAAAAATGGAATGAGATTGACCGTGATTTACGCTGGAAATTAAGATTAGTTAAGCCGGCAGTAGGTTGTACAGAAGCTAAAGGTGGGTATCCACCGTTTGCATGGCTGTTGGGTGGAATTAGTTTAGCAGCTTCTATCCAAACCCTTATTTTGTTTAAAGGTTATGATTGTTTTGTAGATATTATGATAGATGGCTTCGGCCGAACAGGGCAATCTGTTGCGCGTAGTATTATTCATGATCTGCCAGAAGAGGTAAGGATTGTAGCGGTAAGGAGTAAAGGGGAGAATGCGCAAGGGATTGTTAATCCAACGGGTTTAAATAAAATCAGCCTGTTAATGTGTGTGCCGGAAGTAGAAAGAGGGCAGGAAGTTTGTTTAAAGTCATGTTATAAAAGTGAATGCCAGGCTGTGCTAAAGCCGGAATTTTTCAAGCAAAAAGCAGACATATTGATTCTTACTGACCGCACGTGCAAGATTAGGTATAGAGATTTAAAGGAAATTAAGGCAGATATTATTATAGAAGCAATCCCTAATATTCTTTCCCGCAGGCAGATAAATTGGCTTTCCCGCCATGGCAAGACTTATTTTTCTTCGCTTTGTTTTGATGGAGGAATAGCGTTTGGGAATAATCGGGAGGAAGTTATACATGAGGATTGTCCGCAGGAAACCGAGCATATTGATAATATGCGTTTACATGTGCAAACCGGAATTAATGAGCTAACAGTAGCAATTATGTATGATGCCTTGAAAAGGCGTGCAGCTGCAGCTAAAAGATTAGGAGTTGGCAGAACCCTTCCTTGGCAAGCCGGGAGAGTGTTGGCTAAAACAATACGCCGGAACGAATATGAATTATGGAAAGAACTGCAGGCAATAACAACAAAACAAAAGAAAATTGATTGCGAGAAAATAATGGATTGGAAGGATGGATGGAAAATAGCGAAACATCTTATTCCTTGCGCCAGCCCTAAATTAATCCCCGTGTTGAATTTAGCAATTCAAAACAGCCGTAAAGGAAGAAATACCGCCTTTGCAATCTCCAGCGCTATAGCTGAGGTCGCGCGGCAACAGGCGCTCTATGACGATAACTCACCCGAGGAAGCGATTATTATTTTAGAAACTGATCTTATGCAGTTGTTATTTTCTGTCGAGCAGATAGCTATCAAGTATAAAGGTAATATTTCTCCAGAAGATGTCATCGCCGAATTAAAGATAACAGATTCTTTCAGGATTGATTTAATTGAAAGATTGTTTGTAGAATTTAATAAAGGAAAATACTCCTGGCCATTAGCTGGAGATGATAGAGAAAATATCCTTATTAGTTTAAGAGGGTTTGAGGTGATGCAAAAGAGGGTAGCAGCTTTTAGATTAACGCGATTAACTCGTCAATTGGTAGAGCTCGGCCTTTTGCCCCGGGCAAGAGGCGTTTTACTAAAACAATTGGAAGATGCTGATGATTTTCATGTCCGCGAGGATTCCGCGCATGCGTTAGGATTTCTTCTTCTTGAAGAGAAGAATAAGCAGGCTCGGTGGGTGATCGCTGAAGCTTTGTTGCATGCGTGTTCCGACCGCAGTGAGGCAGTAGCTTTATGGGCTCATTGGGCAATTTCTATGGGCGTTACCGTTAAAGCAATAAATCTGGATGAGTTATTAGTAGATATTTCTGATGAGATAAGAATGATTAAGGATGAAATTCGCGGAGTAGATTTGAAGCGTAGCCAAAAAAGGAATACTCCCGATATTTTAGGTTATTTATATGAGATGAAAGCCAACATATGTGCTTTAAAAGACCAGAAGAAGCGTGCGTTACAAGCTTATAGGTCTGCACGAAAACAGTACAAAAAAATGGAGAAATTGATACATGGCCCGTTAGCATTAAAATGTTCTTTGTCTTTGGCCAAAAGTTTGCAGCAGGCAGGCTATAGATCATTGGCGATGAAGGAATTTCTTAGCCTGGTTAATCCTGAACAGATGAAAAAACATGCCGGGTATTCAACTATATTTGGGAAATTAGGCGGGCAAGAATACTGCCTTTTGGCGCTGGAAGGCATTTTGCATATATATTCACCTATGACTCCGGAAGTTAATATACAGGTGGCAAAAAGAATTAACACTTTATTGGCTTGTATAAGCGAAAAAGGTTGGAAAAATGTAGATTTAAAAAAGAAATTTAACCCTCTAGTTGAGATATCAGAACTTATGGTTGCGGATTTATCCGGGCAGGTGGTTTCTTATGCTCATTATCTAGGTTTGATTCTTATTTATGGAAGTGAAGTCTTTCATAGTGAAGGGTGGGAGAAAATTCAGTATGTGATAGAAGATGTTTTAATGTATGCTGATTTAACTGATAAGAAAAATAAAAATCTTCCGGATGTAGCAATAATTTCACAGCTTAATTATAGATGCAGAAAATATAAATTAAACCCGATTGAACATGATTTATTGTTTGGGATATTCAAAATCCTAAAGATTATTCAATCACGCGTATTTACTTTCTCAGACGAAGTTGTTTCCGGGGAAAGTATTTTCTCTTCTCGTAGCCAGGTCTCAATGAAGTTGAGATTTAGCAAAGGAAGATTCCAAATAGAACAAAGGGGGTTTCCTTTATCAAGATTATCCCCAGATGAGAGGGAGGAATTTAATAGTATACTGGGTTTTGTAAATCACAGCATACATGCGCCTCCGGAATATGATCCGAGTTTGCGTTTTTCTCCGAGCCACACCTCTGTTTGTAATCTTCGTTTTGTTTCTCACATAGATTCTGTCCAAGGTAGAAATCCTTCCATTGTTTATTGTCCTGAGATGCGCACTCTTTATATCAACCGTATCCTTTTGGATAAGCGCATTCCTTATAATTACAAACAAGTTGCTTTCTTTGAAGACGCAGTCTTGCATATGTTTTATGGTTTGGATGAAAAGGAAGCCAAGCCGTTATTGCGGCGGTTTATTCAGGATAATATGCTTGCAAGGCCGCTCGAGGTGTTTCTTGTAGACCAGCAAGGAGCTGGATTATTAACTAACGCGCCGCTTTTAAGCCTTATTGGATCAGGGAAGTCAGTTACTCCGGAAACTGTGGCATTATACAGTTTTCCTGTATGCCTATTTGTGGCTGCATGGGACTTACTTAAGAAAATAAGATGGTTGATGATCGGGGTTGTTATTTTTATTACAATTTTATCCGGCTGTGCTACTAAAGGCAGAGTTAGCGTTATCGGCCAATCAAAGGGGAATAAAGATATTTTAAGGGAGTTAGAAAAGGAAACAGGTTTTATCCCTGAGTGTAAAGCTGAAATCTTAGCGATTGGTTTTGAAGGGCTTGGCAGCCATAATATGCGTAATTACCTGGCAAATTTACACGATAAGTATATCCCTCAACTTGAGTATTTTATGATTGATGACCATCGTAAGGATGCTGTTGAAATAGTTAAACGCGCAGTTAGGGCAGGAAAGATTATTGCTATTCTTACTTATAGTAACAACAGTAGCGTCTTTATGGGGCTTGGTGGTGGATGGCATGATTTTAGTGAAGATTTAAAAAAGATAAAGGTATGGATTGATATTGCTAAGTTTGACGATGATAATTGGAATCCTGAAATTGCAGATAATATTATTATAGTTCTTAATCTTCATACTGATGATGTCATTCAAGGCCCATCAATGTATGCGCGAAGATTTGAAGGAGAGCCTTTAGCGATTGTTGACCGGAAATATATTAACCTTGGGCATTTGCGTATGCCTCTCGTCCCAGAAGATGCCACAGAAGATGAATGTTGGTATGCTATATCTTCAAATGAATTGTTTATCAGGGCTTGTAATCTGGTTTATGAGTTAAAACAAAAAGGCAAATTTCCCAGCACGCAGCCGTATGTTAAACCTGTAAAGATGCAGCATAAACGCCGCGGTTCCATCTCTTGGCAGGCGCTTCTATGCTGTGCGGTTTTCACGATTCTAGGATTTGTGGGCATTGCATTGTTAAATATTCATAATGATGCTGTTGCTCAAATGGCTTCTATATCTGGAGCAAGCCCGGAGAATAATCCTGCGAGCTTAGTTCTAGATACTGCAGTAACTTTCGGTGAAAGTTCTGTTTTGGGGCTGCAAGAATCTTTATTATGGATCGTATTTGTTTATGCGGCAGCGATTATTGTGTTATTGGTTGCTGTGGTGTTTGTTTTCCACAAAATCCTGGCCGAGAAATCCATAATTAAAGACAGCGGAGAGGTATATTTTGAAAACCAAAGTTATCAGGCGAAATTATTTAATCTATCTATTTCCAGCCAGGGCAATGATGCTGAAACAGGTTTTGGGTTTAGTAAAGAGGGAAATAGCGGCGAATTGTTTATAGGGGAGAAAAACGGAGTTGATTTTATTGGAATCCAAAAAGGGCAATTTTATGGAGCAGCGCATTGGCATCCGATAAATTCAAAGAAAAATTATTTTCTCCCTAGTTTTGAAGATATATACGAATCTTATAGATACGGAATAGACTTAGCCGTTGTTGTTTGGGGAAGAGGGAATGATCTATTTGCGACTGAAGTATCCTTGCCTTTGCTTGAAGACGGCCCGATTAAGCCCTATCAAAGATACCAGAAGTTTATGGATGATTACGGCCCTAAAAAAGCGCTTAAAATATTAGAAAAATATTCTGTAATAAAATGTTATCAGCTTAGGCTGGAAGCAGGAAGGTATATCTCTAAGCAAATTCATGCAAGGCAGGTTTTAGAGGCGGTAAAAAGATTAAGTGGAGAAAAGCCCGGTTTACGCTGTTCGGGTTTGTTGTTTGCTAGCGTAATTCCGATGCTGGCGAGTAATGATGTAGGAAGTGTAATGCCGCATGCGCCTCCATGGATCCCAATATTGTTTTTGGCCGCAATTTGTTTGTCGTATCTTATCAGTATTTCTAATTTTTCGCAATCAAATGCAAATTTCCCTCTGGAACAAGATTCTGAAATTACGTTGGATCAGCTAACAGAGAAGATAATTAACAATTGTATGAATGGAGACTTTAGATTGCTTAGGCTTGATTGGGGACAGGCAATCCACCAGCATCAAGAGTTTATTAAGCACGCCGCTGCAATAAATTCCGCAATTAAACATTTGCTTAAAAACCGTCAGGAAGATTTCATAAATTTTAAAGATTTCCTGAAAGCTGCGATTGCCTGCCGGATTGAAATGTTGGAGCATTATCAAGCTCCTTTATCAGCTGAAGGGCTAAGGCAGATTCAGCTAACCAAGAATGTTTTAATAAAGGACAATCGTTTAACCCAAGAGGTTCTATTGAAGGAGCTTAATAGGGTATTGAATCCTTTTAGGAATTGGTTTATCTATTTGTTTAGCGGAGAAAGAAAGGGTATTTTTAATAATACTTTTAAAAAACAGACTGAAAGGATATATTTGGTTGCGACTTGGGGGTGTTCTACGCAATGTGACCATTGTTATATTGCAAGTTTAATCCAGGTTACGATTTTTCCTTGGGTTTGGCTGGAAGAATTAGGAAGTATTAACTATTCTAAGCATGTTGATACATATAAAAATGATTTTTTAAGAGATTACTATGATTATGTTTTTGATAAAGATGCTTCGGATGTCGCTGATTTATTTAATATAGGGTCGGTCTCAACTTCCGGATTTGCTCTTGGTTCAGTAGGAGAGAGGGCTTTTGTGAAGTTCTTGCAAAACAAAAAAGCTATAGGAGGGATTATTATTAGTGTTGTGCAAAGCGCTTGGGTGCGCAAAATAGGCGTAGAAAAATATATCAGGTATTTGCAGAATATCGATGGATTGTTCCAAGCTCATGGAAGAAAAGGGACTTCTTTAATATATTTCGAGTTTTCTCTTAACCGCAGGACTGATCCTGAAAATTGGTTTGAGCCTGTTAAGGGTTTTCTTAAAACGAAGGAAAAAGTCTCGCCAAACTTAGTTTTAGAGAATGCCGGAAGAATGCGCCAACTCTTTGAATGCGGATTAATAAATGCTAATGTGGTTTCTTCAATGTTTACTCATGAAAACTATAGAAAATATTTTATAATTCCTGATGGGCAGGTTGTACGTGGAATTGGGTATGATAAAGATGATAATTGCGCAAGCTATAAAGTAGTTCCGGGTTTAGAAGGCATTGGTAATAAATTAATTAGATGCTGGTATTGCAGGAACAATTGTAATGGGGATAAGAGAATTAATTGTGTTGGTAGAAAAGATTATTTTGCCGCACAGGGGTTATCTTGTGCAGGAGGGTTTGCTGCGGAAGATGTGCGTGATTTGCATTGGGCGAAAAGGGTGAATAATCTACCGTTAAATTATGATGCAAGAAAAGAAGCGGTGTTGAAGGAAATTTACTCAAATACTAAAGTTGTTTCTGATCCTAATACTGTCGCTTATGTAAGGGAAAGAATCAAAGCGGCAAAAGAAAAAGTCCGCAATCATCCTCAATGCGATGGAAGAATTATTGTTCAGCTTCAGCTTATGGAAGAATGCCCAATCCGCGCCGGCCCAATGCCTAATTTGCATGCTGTTGTTAATCGTGAACACGAAACATCTTTCCAAAAAGCAATCTTCCTTGATACAACTGAAAGCCAATCCCTTCTTGATCCAGCCAACGAGTCCAAATTGCTAATCGGCCTTATACATGAAGCAAGAGCGCAGGCTTATCCGGCCAGCGCAGATGCGGAGAATGAAACCTTTGCCAGTATCTATTGTGGCGTTTCAATAGGAGATACAATTGAGGAGCTATTTGATCATGATCTTTGGCTTTTGCATCGTGACGAAGATCAATATGAAAATATCCCCCCGCAATTCGGGCATCCCAAGACTTACCTTAGGGAATTATTAGGAAACTCTAAAGTCTGGGTTGATGTAGGGTGTGGCTTGGGGGTTGCTGCAGTAAAACGGGCGTTTTTTGAAAAGTATCCGCTAAAAGTTTATGCTGTTGATATCGTTGATTGGGCAAAGAGGGTTGGGAAGATCAAAAAGTACTTAGCAGAGCAACACAGTTATCTTTGCCTTGAGGACTTTCTTGAGCTTCGCGGGAAAATGTTATCAAGCGGAAAGTTCTGTTTTATTGAGGATGATATGGCATCTGTTGTTTTGCCTGAGCCGCCGGATTTGGTTACAAATTTCTATGTATTGCAGTATATGCGCGATCCGTTTGCCGCGATAGTCAATATTTATAACCAGCTTGCATTATGGGGGAGGTTTGTTTTTGCGGTTGCTGTCCCTAAACGGGCAGGTGTTTTTAAACAATATGAATTACTATTTGATTACTTATACAATGAACACAGTGCGCTTGTTTTAAGATGGCATGACAATTCGTTGCCTGATGTTGAAACCTATTTAGTTGAGATAAACAAAAATCAGCCAGGTACTGTCCGGAATATATTTGAACTAAATAATTCTCAAGAAGTTTTTGTTAGGCTTAGCGTCCGTGATGAGAAAAGGGTTATTATCCGAGTTCCAGCTTATGCTGGAAAATCAGTTGTTAGAGAAAGCGCATTTTTATGCCTTAACCCAGGCTTGTTGCTCGCAGCGTTCAGCGGGAGCGGATATGCTATTGGGCAGTCCTCGTTAATAATTTGTTTAGGCATAATTGTATTGGGGTATTTATTGCTAACTATTTGTTTCAGTGATGATGTTGTGAGATTGCCAGAACCAAATCCCAGTGCCTTTACTTTATGGTCAAATTTACTTATAAATAAAAATAAAAGAAGAGGGATGCTTTTATTCGGCAATAGCGGAAGCGGTAAATCATTGCTTACTGCGCTTATGCTTGGTTTTGATGAATTCGGCATAAGAGTAAATCCTCAGCCTCAATGGTTATTCGGAGGGGATGATGTAATTAAAGGTATTCCTTTAGGGAATAAGCTTTGGGCAGGTTATGATTATAAGAGCCCTGTAATAACTAGTTACGACCCCGCAATCCAAAAACGGCTTAAGGAATTAGGCTTTAGGGATCTTAGAAGAAGAAATTTAATATGGACTAATATATTCCCGGTTAACATGTTTGTACCGGTTAAACTCGCAGTTTATTTAAATATTACGGATAATGATAAAAAATTAACTCTTGCCCGCGAACAGCTTTTTGAGAAAATTATTGGAACAATCCAATATTCATCTTTACCTCAATGGTTTTTAAATGCTTTCTCCGGAATAGAAATGTTGGAGGTGCCCATAGCAAGAAATCGCAGTATAAGAAATTATCCTCAGGCGGCTTTGCGGATAGAAGAAGCATGGCGCAGAAGTAGTTCAATAAAAAGACAAACTTCGACTTTATCGTGTTACGGTTTACTTTTGGCCACGATTCCTGTATTAACTAATGGTATCAGCCCTATTGTGCTGTTGTGTGGAGTGTCCGCCTTAGCAGTAATTACTCTTTGTATTGTTTCTTTATTTGCTCAATCAGGAGAACAGGCTTTACAGAATTTGAATCAGGATAATAGAAAAGGAATCAACCTGGGAGATTCTGGGGTTGTAATTATTAATGATTCGGTAATAGAGGCAAAGGCAGAAGTGCGGAAAGCATTCAATATGCTTGGCGATCTATTAGATAAGAAATCCGAAAACAAGAAAGTTAAATTAACAGATCAATTGCTTCATAAGTTTTTTATCCGGGGGATTGAAGCTTTGTGGGCTTTTGATTTTTTCAAAGGGGATATTGTAAACCAAGAGGAAATCAAAAAGAGGATAGCTAAAGCTATTGTGGTAATTTATGAGTACAAAAGATTAATGGAGGCATTTTGTGATTATGGTTCACAGTTAAGGAATTCCGACGCGGCAAATATGGAGTGGGGCAGGAATATGCTTGAATGTATTGATGCAGGAGTATTTGATGCGGAGTTTTTTGCTGGGTTTAATAATTTTGTTAATGTTCTTCAGGAAGCAGCGGGTAAATTGAGAGATTTTCTGCTTAATTCTTATGATCCTCATCGTGCAGCGTTGTCTCTTCGTCCTGTGATTAATACTGATATCAGGGCCTGCGGCTCTGATGAAGTTTATTGTAATGACGGAAGAATGACGAAGCCCGCTATTGCTAAAACCATAGAGGTTTTAAAACTTGCTAAAAGGCGGGGTTTGATTGAAGAATCCAAGACGGATTTATTTGAGGGAAAAATAAAACTCTACCATGTTTTTAATAACCTCAATCCGGGAGAGGATTTTTCTACAGTAAATTATCTTTGGCGTGAATCTCCAGCTAATTATTTGTTTGCAGTAGCTTTAAGAAATCCTGTAGAGGACGAAAACGGTGGCAGCCTTCCTCCTGGGATTTACATTCCATTCGCTTTGTATTTTTGGCTGGCGTTCTGCAACTTTGATTTATTCAAGGAATTGCTTGGATATGAAGAGAAAAATTTCTTAGGCCAGAAAGTAAAAGCAAAGGATAGAAGGTCTATTGTAGACAGGTTAAGCGCCAAGCCGCAATTGACAAAACAACAAAGGCCGCTAGTCGTAGCAAACTTGCTTACTTATTGTTTATTGTATGAGAAAAAACTGGCATTGCTGCAGGATTTGCGTCCTGCTTTTAAAGAAGCTTATGACAATCTAACAGCTAATCGTTTTAACACTGCTGAAATCCCGGAATTATTTAGCAGATTTTGCCTTGTTTCAGAAGATATTAACCATATATTTGGTTCATTTATAGGGTTATGGCATACGGTTGAGGGGGTATTGTCTGAATTATATAGGGATGTCGATAAGCTCGATAACCAAGAAGAGTTGAAAGTTCTCCAAACTTTATTTGAGTTTTTGGACAAGAATACACTTTTCTGGCAGAAACCAATTTCTCCGATTATCATGACTTTGATGGATACAGTTTCGTCTTATAGCTATATTGACAGCGTAGATAAAGAAGGATTTCCTTTGATGTCAGAGGTAATTAAGAATATGAGTATATCGCGCTGGCTATACCAAAAGTTTGCAGCAATCAGGAAACAATTAGGGATTTCTATTCAAAAGTGCATAATCTTGTTTCCTTTTGCCGGGCTTTTGCTTTGTTTGGGCGACCTGCATCGCGCGAAGTGGGGGATGAAGCCTACTAAAGCCGAGATTGAATCTGATATCTCCGGATCAAGCAGTTTTACAAAAAATACATATTTCTTAAAGGTAGTTGAGGATGCAATTACATTAGCTGAATCAAAAGATAACCGTGTAGCAAGGACATTGAGGGCAATCAAGGATTCTATAGTAGTAAGGGCAGGGCCCTTTACCTATATATGGGGAACTTTCCGCAACAATACACTCTACCTCGACCAAACATTACTAATTAACCCTTCCTTACGCGAAGAATTAGCCTTAACCCTTATCCATGAAGCAAGAAAGATTGCTTATCCTAAAGCCCAAGATGAAGAAAATGAGAATTTCGCAAGGCTCTGTTTCCGCGAAAGCAGCCATAAAATATCATTTACCTTAGATGAACTAGTTTCAATAATTCTAAACGAATGTACAAACGGAAACTTTGCTTCTCTTTCTCTGTATTGGAGCCAAAAAACATACCAATACCAGGAATTTATTAAACATGCCTGCGCTATTAATACTGCGATTAAGAAACTCATCTCCGAGTCAGTAACAGTAGATAAGGCTTTCCGGAAAGAATTTTTCAAAGCAGCAATCGCGACGAGAATTGATATGATTGAACATTATATGGCACCTCTTTCCGATATGGGTCGGGATTTGATTCATGATATAAAGCAAAGGATGGATAAGTTTACAGAAGATTCTTGCTTGGATATCATTGCAAGTCTTATGAAGCCCGATCGAGAACTCTTTATCAAATTATTTAATGAGGAGAGGTTAAGGATTATTGGTTATCAACTATTTGCTCCAAAAGTTGTAGCTACCTGGGGTTGTTCTGAACAGTGCGACCATTGTGATGGCGCAAGCCTGTTCCGGGTAGATTGTTTCCCATATATCTGGCTTGAAGAAGCCCAAGAACGCGGCTACCAGATTGACCATTACAAAAATGGGTATTTTAAAGATTACTATGATTTTGTTTATGATAAGGATGGGTCAAGTGTAGTCGCAAAGTTTGGTGCAAGCTTTGCTTATACCGCGCCAATTGAAGAAGGATCGGTAGCAGAGCGTGCTTTAGAAAACTTATGGTTAAGTTTTACTATTTATATCAGTCTTGCTCCGAGTGCATTCTGGCGCAGGGTTGGAACTGAAAGATATATGGATGCATTGATTAATATGGAGAGGATATGCCTGAATGCAAAAAATAGTAATATTGCTTATAAATATATTGCATATAGATTTTGCCGTTTAGATGATCCCCAGATGTATTTTGAGAATTTGTTTAAATGGGATAATATCGTAGAAGAATCAAGACAAGGGCAGCCTACTGAAATAAGTAATTGCGGGAGATACTGGCAGTTGGCTTCACTTGGAATATTGGATTTAACCCAGGCAAGTGGGTCGTTTGCTATTGAAAGAGAAGATACCGGCCGAATTTTTATTTTACCCGATGGCCAAGTTATTAGAGGATTGACTTGTGAAGACGATATCCATTTACGCCGCTATGAAACCGTTCCTTCTCTTGGCCCAATCAGCAAGAGGTCTATTAGGTGCTGGAATTGTCATTTTGATTGCCAAGGTAAGAATCAAGAAGGCTGTCCGGGAAGAAAGGCATATTTTACTGCACATGGATTATCAGAAACAGGCGGGTTTAGTGTTTATTGCGGCATTCCTTTGCCTGCAATCCGGGTATTATTCAAGGCATTTTCGATAATTAGTGTTGTGTTGCTATCTTTATTCATTAAAGGCTGTGGTTATATCCCAGGAATTGT
The DNA here is from genome assembly GCA_028715415.1 of Candidatus Omnitrophota bacterium. Lineage (NCBI taxonomy): Bacteria > Pseudomonadati > Candidatus Omnitrophota > Candidatus Omnitrophota bacterium. The sequence goes on from JAQURX010000002.1 coordinate 181,887, forward strand.
TAAAGATGTTTTTGCCCAACAATCCTATTGTTCTGATAATTCAAAATATATTGAAGAAAACACGCGTGTTATTGATAGAAATGGAATTTCAGTTAGATATTTTGACGCAGGTGATGCTTTGGAAACAATTTTATTGGTTCCGGGATTTGATGAAACTATTGAAATATTTAGATGCAATGTTGAAGCTTTGGTCCAAGCAGGGTTTAGAGTAGTATGTTTTGACCTTCCGGGGTTTGGACAGACAGGTATCCCGGGTAATTTTGATTTTTCAACTGCAGCATACGCCGGCTTTATTCACGATATGCTCAATGGATTAGATATCCAGGAAGTCTATCTAACCGGGCATTCCATGGGAGGAAAAATAGTACTTAAATTCTGCTTACTATATCCGGAAATGGTAAAGAGGGCTGTAGTAATTAGCTCGGTAGGTATTGTTTCAAAAGATTCTTGGCTTGATTTTGCTATGGAGTTATTTCCTCAAACATTCGATAATCCTGTTAATGCGGCAATTTTAAATAGTGACGCTTTAGATCCTCTCAACGATGAAGAATTTGCTGCACTTTCAAATCTAAATATTCCATTTTCAATTCTCTGGGGTGAGGGAGATGTCATCGCCCAACCGTGGGAAGCAGCTGTTCTTTCCGAAAAACTTCATAATTCATCTGTAACTATTTATGATGACGCCGGGCATCTTGTTACGACAGAAGAAAGTACAAATGTTAACAGCTTGCTAATTAAATTCTTCCAATTCAGCCTTGCTTTTGCTGCGGTTTTAGCCTTAGGAGGATGTACAGAAGGTTTAAAAATTGCATCTTTAGAAATTGATAATGTAATGGCAGGGAAAGAGATATTTTTATTAGTAATAATCCTTTCATTTCTTGGCATTCTTAGTTTTTCTCGATCAAATTCAAATTTTCCTCAGGAAAAAAATTCAGTTAAAAAGTCAATCGAAGATTATTCTGAAATCACATTGGATCAATTAATAGAAAGGATAATTAACGATTGCAAGAATGGAGATTTCAGGCTGCTTGAGCTTAATTGGGACCAGGTAATCTATAGATATCAGGAATTTATTAAACATGCCTGCGCTATTAATACTGCGATTAAGAAACTCATCTCCGAGTCAGTAACAGTAGATAAGGCTTTCCGGAAAGAATTTTTCAAAGCAGCAATCGCGACGAGAATTGATATGTTTGAGCATTATAAGGCTCCTCTTTCGAGATTTGGGATTGATGTGGTTAGGGATATAAAAGAGCGCTTAGCCACTATTACCGAAGAAGTAGGCTTGGATGATTTAAATAAGCTTATGAATCCGGAGAATTCTGGGTTTTTTGCAAGGTTATTTGACCGTGAGTGGCAACGGGCTTTAGATGGAATAAGAGCAAAAGTAGTAGTTACCTGGGGCTGCTCTGAACAGTGCGACCATTGTGATGGCGCAAGCCTGATATGCATAGATTGCTTCTCTTGGCTTTGGCTTGTAGAAGCGAATAATCAAGGATTTAATATAGATTCTTTTAAGAACGGTTATTTTAAAGATTATTATGATTTTGTTTGTGATAAAGATGCATCTGATGTTATTGATTTATTCAATAGTACTTATGTTTATACTGCGCCGATTGAAGAGGGATCAGTTGGCGAGCGCGCCTTGAAAAAACTATTAAAGAACCTGAATCATAGATTCAATATTGCTGTTAGTATAGCTCCGAGTGCTTTCTGGCGCAGGATTGGCAATAAAAGATATGCCCAAACCCTAAGGAACATGGAAAGATTATTCCAACAGGAAGTCAACCCGCAATACCGTTTGGCATTTGATTATATTTTCTGGATATATAATTTTAAGCGAGCGGATGATCCTCCTATGTATTTTGATTATTTCTTCTTAGAAGAAAATGTCGTAAGCAAAGCCAAAGTAGCAGAGCATTATATAAATAATTGCGGTAGATACTGGCAGTTAAAGTCTGCCGGGTTGCTTGATGGAGAATGCGAAGCGAGTAATCAACTAAATCTAATTACATCAGACGTAGATCAGTATTTCATTTTACCCGATGGCCGGTGTATTAAAGGAGTATCTCGTAAAAATAGCATACCTCTGCGTTGTTATGAAACCGTTCTTTCGCTTGGACCAATCAGCAATGAAGCTATCACATGCTGGAATTGCCAGCTTATATGCGCAGGAAAAAAAGGAAGTTGCCCGGGAAGAAAGTCATATTTTGCCGCACAAGGATTATCGGAAACAGGAGGGTTTATTAATCAATCCGGAAATAAAGCAGGAAGAAATAGCTCTAGCAGTGCGTCATTTATAAGTCAGGGAGATAGATCTAAACACGAATTCCATTCTCGCTTAAATCTTATCAAACAAAATAACCTGTCGGCAATTTACAATAAGCGCTTGGCTGTCTTATTAAGCAATGTAGTCAAGAATCTACGGGCATTAGCAGGAAGAAGTAAGAAACCAAATGAAAAATTGCTCAATGATATAGGATGGCTTGGAACGTTGTTGGAGAAATTTGAGCGGGGCGAGTATAAAATATACGGTTTTAATGCGATTGTAAATGGTTCGGATGACTTTTTCCTGGGGTGGCATGATATAAGCAGAAGCGAGATGTATATTTCTACTGATATAGTAACAGATTTTAAAAACGAAGGTTCTAATAATCTCATAGATCACTATTTGATTCATGAACTTCTTTGTCCAATATTCGAGCACTACCCGTCTATTAGGGTGCAGCAATTACTTTTGCCTGGAGATTATCCAGACAAAGAGGCGCTTAAGGGTCAGGCTCCGAATAACCCATATAAAGGGCTTTTAGGACAACAGTTAAGGAGGTTTATCAATCGAAAGGTGGATAGTATCCAAGCCGTATTATTTCTTTCTGAATTGGATGGAGATCGTCCTAAGGAGGTTAAAGTTTCTCCTGAGGTAAAAGAAAAAATTGAGGCTCGGGAAGAACAGGAGTATAGAAGGACAGTTGAAGAAGAGAGTAACGAATATCTAGAACATCTTGCAAGAGAATCAGGTGTTGATATCAAGGAAGAGACGGAAGAAGAAATCCGGACGCGAAGGAGATTACAAGATAAACTTGAGTATAAAGGTGATTTTGGGGAAAGCGACAAAGAATTAATGGAATTTTACTCGGTTCGTTCCAGGCAAATTATTAATTCTGAGAAGTTAACCTTGCAGATGGTAGCGGAAACGCGTGAAAGAATCAAGATCGCCAAAGGGTTCGAGGATTTCGCGTTAATTACAAAGCCGCTTCTTGAGCTTATTGAACCAATTAAAGGGATGTTGCAGAAATTGGACGCTTGGCAGTATTTTATTGGGAATAAGAAAACGGATGAGAAAGAATTAAAGAAGCAGATTTTATTGGTTATTGATGTAATTTATAAATACCTTGAGAATAAAGCTAAGATTGAGGCGGAAAAAGAAAAACCCATACCTATAGAAGAGCCGCAAACGCAAACAGAAGGATCTCTTATGGGTGTTTTAAAGGGCGATGAGGTTGTTATACATCCCGAGCAGCAAATTAACGCACAGTTATTTCATAGATTCCGGGTTTTGAAGCATGCTTGGGAAGATTTTAAGAAAAAATGGAGGATTGTTAAGATAGATGCGTTGACAATTCAGGTCAAGTCGAATATGAATATGCCGGTTTTATTGGAAGAAGCCATTCATTTGACAGAACAGCCTTTAGCTGAATTCTATAAAAAGGAAGTAAGAAATTTGGAGGTATTAGATATTGTGCGGCAACAAAATCTAAATGGCGCATATGAATATTATCTCGTTATGGAAAAGGCTATGAGAAATAATAAGTGGCAGTTTGCTATAAAACCGATTCGCACAAATATGGACATGCAACAAAAAACATTAGTATTAAAAGAAGGATTGGATAAAGATGCCTATGTTTGGCGTATCATAGAAGATTGGAGTAAAGTTAGCCAAGAGGTAATCAGGAAAATAAATGAAGAAGAAAAGCTCGCATCCGAAAATAATACTAAGCCATCTGTCCGTCCACAAGATAGGGCACGTCAGGACGACATAGATATTTATGATCTTGCTGAAGATGATAGTAATTCTTCTTCACAAAAAAGCTTTTGTTTTGGCCTGTTGCTCGCAACACTCCCTATTTTGGCGAATGAAACTAGATTTATATCACTGTGGTTCCTGCTAAGTATTTTAGCTATAGGAGCTTTGTTCCTGTTTAATATTTCCCATTTTTCCCAATGGGGAGTGCCCGGAGATAAGCCTAATGATTGCTTGGAGCCAAGTGTAATTAAGCAATTAAGCCAAGATCCTAATTCAGCTTTCTTTGCGCTTGATGATGCAGTTTGCCAGGATATAGCAAAAAGAGCAATTAGAATTTCTGCTCCGGAAAAAGGAGTTCCATTTATTATCGCAGGACAGAAGTTAGACTCATTTGCAAATGATAATCCGGTAATATTCATCGTTACAAAAGGGCAAATTAAGATAATTACTCAAAAAGAAGAAAATATAATTATCCCCAATGTTCCGGCGTTATACGGCGAAATTATATTCTTCACAGAAAATGGAGAACGTACTGCAACGGTTTATGCTGATTCGGATGATTTAATCTTGTATGCTATTTCAAAAAAGGATGCAATTGAGTTAATAAAGCAATATCCCGAATGGCATATTTTGCTTTCTAGTATTTCTAGTGTACGCAAAGCATTCCCAAGGGGGTTAGATGATTCGCTAGTAGATGGGCGTGCACAAGGCCAAGAGGCCTGGACTAATACTTTCTTGAATCTCGACAGTCTTCAAGCAATGCTAAGTGTTGAAGATGAACGAGGTTCTGTGGGATTAGAATATGATTTATCCAAGATCTTTCGGAAATTATTTGCTATGTATATAAACCCGGAAGTGCAGCAGGAAGATAGGATAAAGATGCGTCAGGCAGCAAGGTACTTGATTATGTCTGCATTGGCCGCAGGGATAAGGAATGAAGGAGTCTCGAGTGTAATTGTGGCGATGTGGAGGGAATACGCAAAACTAATTTCAGGAATTGATAATAGAATAAATGCAGAGGTTAGGAATTTGTTTGAAGAGGTTATCACTATGCCATCTGATGATAGGCTATCAGGCATGTTTTTGCCTTCTGATCTTTCGCAATTGCTGCAATCTTGGCGTAATCATTTGAAGAATATAAGAATGGACTTGCTTTTGCTGTCTTTGTGGAATAAAGGGGACGGTTCTAATTTGCGCTGTTCTGGTTTGTTGCTCGCAGTGATTACATTTAATGCATCTTCATGGGTGGTTGTATTCTTTATCTTTATAATGGCCTTTTGTATTTTATGTTTTGCTCAATCAAGCCCCGCTGATATTAAATATTATTTGAAGCAGAATTTGCAAAAGGTGCGCGTGGGTATAGTTTCTTTGACTCGAAGGAAAAAACGCTTGGAATATCTTAAGAAAGCACTTCTTGGGATGCCACCTGAAGGTCAACGCTGGAGGATTTCTTCTTTAGCCCGTTTCATCGGATATTCAGAAGCCCATGTAATATTGGACTTAATCGCAATGAATTGCCTAATAGATTCGGAACATTTGGATCTAAAAGCGGCCTCTTACCTCAAATCTTCATTCTTTGACTGGGCGAAACCTTTATTACCGGAATCAATCCTTCATTTGCTGGATAATACCAAGAAAATTGGTTATAAGTTAAGCCCGGATGTTTTTATGGAGGAGTTAATTAACATAGCCCGTTCTGGCGCTCCGTTGACTCAGGATGTAGTATCAAAAGGCCTATCTTTATTAATAGAAGCGTCTTCGTTAGATAATGGTTATGGTATTACAAATCTAGCTGCAGAGCAACTAAGCGAGTATTTGAGTTATTTTGAAGGAAGCCCTGAGTGGATTTTGGTAGACGGAGAAGACTATTTTCAGAAACTGCTTTTAGAAGACGGTAGAATCAACACTTTTACTCAATTACCGGAGATAAAAGTAAGGGAATACACAGTTCCTTTAGAAGAATTTGAGGATATTTTAGTTAAAGGAGAAGGAAGGTTAACGCAACCTGAAGAAAGGATAATATTTAAAGCTCTTCATGCAAAAAACATAACGGATGCAAAAAGGATGGAGATCTTTAAGTTTTTGAATCTTCGCTACCTTCCTGTTGTTTATGGCTGGGTTAAAAAAATGCCGCCAAATTACCCGTTAAAGCCGGAAGAAGCTATTGCTTATGGCAGGTATGGGTTATTGCGTGCAATTTGTGATTTTAGATTTGATGAATATGAGGTTAAATTTGTTACTTATGCTACATGGTGGATTAAGGGAAAAATCGGGAATGCTGCGAGAAAAATCAGGAGAACAAAGGATAATGCTAAAGGCGATTATGGCAGAGAAGATAATCTTGGTGTAGAAGCTTTAGCGTCTAAAGATTCCGGTTGTGCTACTAGTGAGCAGATAGAGGGGCTTAAGCCTTATTTAAGCCTTTTAAAAGTTGATAAACGAATTATTTTAAAGCTATTGTTTGGAATTGGGGCAACTCGTTCCTATCTTCTTCAAGATGCAGCTTTGCTTAGTGGTGTTACCCGTGCGCGTGTTCATCAGATAAAGAAAGCCGTAATAGCAAAAGTCCGCTCAATGGTTAAAAGCAAAAATGAGTTTAATCCCCAGTTTGACGATAATAGTGATGTTTATTTATTTGAGGTTATGCATGTCCACTGGAAAAACCCGCTTTTTCCTGTTTTAAAACGGTTTGGCAGGGCGAATCTTGAAAGGATAAATGCTATTCTTTCCCGCCGGCCACGAGCCAGCCCCGGGTTACTTGCAGAGATAATTAAAAATGATGCTATGTGCGCTGTTTCAGAGGGTAAATTCATTCTTGGGAAACCAACTGGTTTTTATGAAAGGATTCCCCTTGTAACTCAAGGAAGAGTCCCTCATGCTACTTGGCATGATGCAAAAGGCGTTCTGCATCCCATAGAAACGCAGCATCCTATTCATTCAAAGGTTAGGTTTGGTTTTCTTTCTAGCGCAGATATTATAAAAAGATACCCGTATGCCAAATATATGCTTCCTTTTCGTGAGCAACTTTTGTTTGTTGCAGAAGAGATAACAGAAAAGCAAAAGTTAAAGTATTATCTTTTATCTAAAGAAGAACCTTTCTTAAGGCGTGTAGATATCAGACAGGAGGATTTTACAGTTTGGCTATCAAGAGAGAAAAAATACCTGGATGATGACGTCATTGATTTTATTGAGCAGCTTCCATTTGCGCGTCGTCCGCGGTACGCACTAAGAGGAAAGACGCATCTTCATGGCTCATGGGATAATGGCAATGAATTAGTGAGTAATTGTCCGAGGGACCAAGGGGAGAATACAGTATATTCTTTGATTACAGCAAGGGAATTAAAAGAAGATCTCCCTGGATTGGGAGAATATCTTCCTAAACAAAATCAATTGCTTTTAACCGCGGAAACAAAAAAAGGGGTAATTTATTATCGGTTTATTGATAAAGAATCCCACCTGGAAGAATTATTTTATTTAACTAAAGGAACCGGAGAAATCTTTCTTGGTGATAATTGTAGTAAGGGCAATAACAATTTGGCCCCCGATTTTATCAAGAATGGTATTTTTGATAACCGAAAGATTTTTCCGATGAGCCCCAAGGGTTTTGTTACATTAACTTGGGATGAAGGACGAGTCTGCCTTGGTTGCTGGAGAGATGATTCAGGAAACGCGCATCCGGTTGAAGTGTTTCTGCGGAAGATGGGCCCAGATAAAAACATCCATGTTACTTGCTTCTTTTCCAAGCCGGGATTCTTGGGTTATCCTGCACAATGGATGCTAAAATTTAAGCCGGTAAGAGATGATAATAGAAAGACGGTTTATTATTGTCGGTTTGAGGATTTTGGTAGGCATTTAGATCCATCCCCTCAGGCAGGCAAAACCGCTCTAGTCCAGAAATTGCCTTGTTTTGGAGTATTGTTGGCAGCAGCACCAATTGTTATTAATCCATCGTTTTCTTCTTTAGCCTTTTGGTTAATCGCGGCATTATCCTTCTTGAGTTTTATCCAGATCTTTTTCTCTCGGACTAGGCACGTATCTTCTATACCTTATGCAGGAATTGAATTAGATAAAGGCGGTAGGCCTGCCAGTGAAATCCCCGAGGAAATCATTCTGATTAATGAAAAAAGCGGCAAGAGTTTCTCATTAATAAAAAGCGGCGTGAGATTTAATTATGAATTCCGAACAGCAGGCAGCGAGAGCGACAATAATACTTTGGTTCAGTACGAGTATATTCTAGGTAGAGAATGTAATTTAAGTGATTGTTTCTTAACTCCTTTCATGGGTCAGGGTTTTGGAAAGGCAATTGTTGGATATCTGGCGCGCAAAGCCTACGATTTAGGTTTTAAGCTAAGAATATCCCTGACTAATTCAGCTGAACTATTGCATTTATTAAGTTTTTTTACTGAAGATATCGAAGTTAAGGCAAGAAGCGCTGATGATTCTAGCTTCAGGCCACTCAGGGGAGAATTGAGAAATCAAAAGAACTTCGCAATGATTGGTTTAAATTGCCCCGATCTCGATACTATCGGTTTTATTGTTTATGATTTGGATACGATGAGAGTATTAGCTACTAATATTAAATGGCTTCGTCTGGGTACTGCTTTGTATTTCAAAGAGGATATGACTGTTTTGTTAGCTTTAGATGAAGAAGCAATCGGCTATATTATTGATGTTGAGAAATTCTGTTTCCGCGGTAAGCCGCGAAAAGAAATCTTTGATAGCAGGACTGTTTCTCAATCCAAGATAGAAACTGTTTCTAGTCCAATCGGGAAAGTGTCCCCTTCTAAGAGTTTAGGTTCTTTATCAATTTTAGCGCCAAGTTTATTTTTCTTAAATGACTATGGGCAAATTCCTGTTTTGGCAGCTGAAACAGGAGGGGTGATGCCACACGCTCCGCCTATTCTGATTTTAGCTTTTGCTGCAGTTATTTATGTAGTTTATTCATTGGCCTTTGCGCAAAACAATATAATCCCCTTCCATAGAAACAACTCAACAAGAAAATTAAGTCTTCCAATTTGGCCGCAAGATATCCCTAATTTTAGGAAATGGTATTTTCCTCGAGGGGCAAGTTTCAATTCAATTAATGATTGGGATGCTGGACTGCAGCGTTATTCTGTTTTTGGTTTGTCGCCGCATTCTGGGATAGATTTTTGCAAATATTTCGATAAACATGGCAGGGTACAAAATATACCTTTTGTTGTTGTAAGAGCTATTGCGAAAGGCAGCGTCCTATCGGTAATAAATTATCAAAATAATGGTTTACCGGCTCTTTCTCTGAATAGTTATATAGAGATTAATCATGGCCAGAGGGTTGTTTCTCAATATTGCCATTTAGATAATATTTTGGTTCAGGAGGGGCAAGACGTTGTTTGCGGACAGCCTATTGCCTATCTCTGGCCGGATAACGAAAAATTCAAGCCTTTTATTAAAGATCGGCATTTACATTTCGGTATTTGTTTAAAGAACGAAACTGCTGATGTACGGAAGGATATTTCACGATTTCAATTCTTATCGGATACTCAAACTTCCGTAGATCCTTTATTCCTTCTTAGGCTATGTGACGGTTTTTCATATAAACAGGACCCCGATTCTTCTGTATTATTAAATGAAAAAAAATCCGAATTGTGTAGAATCACCTTAGAGAAAATATTAATTTTCTTTAAAAATAAAAATCAAATCGAAGAAGTGCCATCAAAGAATCATTGCTGTGGGGTTTTATTGGCTACTCTTCCAGTGTTGGCGCTTGAGGCGAAAGTGGTAAGTATTGCTATTTTAGCAGTAGTATCTGTAATTGCGGTTGTCGGATTACTTTTGTGGTATTGGCATAATAAAACAAAAGATAAAAATATGCCTCAAGCTGATTTTGTATTTAAGCCGGCTAAATTTGAGTTATTCAAAAATAACCTTCCTGTTTATGTAAAGGCAGCCCCGTTATTAAATAAAAATAAAAAGGCAATGGAGGTTTTTGAATTCTCTCCACTTAGTTGGCAGATGACAGGCGGAGGCGAATTTAACATTCTTGCCGAAGATATCTCGGTAGTTCTTCGTTTATCCAAAAGGCTCATTTATTTGTTAAGAAAAGACCCAAGCGATTCAGAAGGTATCTTAATTCAAAGACTAAAATATGTGTCAGGCGAAATATTTAAAACAACCTCTGTGGATTGGATACCCGTAAATGAGCGCATTTACAGATATCCGTTGGGAAATAATTTTCAGCTTTATTCTCTCTGTTTGGGTAAAACAAATGTGTTTAAATTATTCAATGCTTCGGCAAGTAAGCAAAAAGTTAAAATTTATCGTGCCCAGGTTTTTGAAGTAGAGAAGAGAAGAATAATCAGCCAGGTAATCCCCGGCTTATGTAGAGCTATCGGGAAATGCTTGTTTATGCCAGCGAGGGTAGCATTTAAGCTTTTTGACCCGAGGGTTTGGTTAAAGCTTTTTGTTGGTTTTGTTAAGATTATTATTCTTTGCCGCAGGGCTGTTGCTTATCTTGTGTTAGGAGTGTTAATCCTGGGAGCGGGATACGGAGTTTATAATTATTGTATCCAAGTCCGGGACAATGTTATGGGCGTACCAAGTGCAGTAGTTAAGTTGGCGAAGGAACATCCCGAGATACATTGGCGTGACCGTACTCAGAACAGAATACTTACTACTGATAAAGAAACAACTTTTGCGATCCACAAGGCTCTTGAAGCAGCAAAGCAGAATCGTAAGGAAATTCCTTTTAATGTGATTGTTTCAGACGGAGAAGACAATGATCCTATGCGTAATTATGAATTCAGTATTTTCACCGAGGGAGTAACCGGTGGAGTTACACGGCAGGATGTAAAAGTGCCAACATTGACCCCATCAGGCTTGCAGAAACTTCAAAATGTTCTTTTTCAGGGGGATTTACGTGAAAGGATGAATAATTTGTTGTTAGTGGCATTTATGTTAAGAGCAATTATTTGGATGCCGATTGTATTAAGCATTAGTTTTATATTTTACGGGATTTGGCATTTATGGAGAAAGTATAGCGAAGAAGCAGATATGAAGAAAATACGTGATTTTGCTGCTCAGCCTAGGATTTGGAAGGAGATGCTTGAAAGCGGGGATAAAGAACTCCAAGATAATTTAGCTCTTTATGGCAGCCAAGGAGGCAGGCTGTCAGGAGAAATCCAGGATGCGTATGGAAGGTTTATCGATCCAGAGACAGACAGGCCTATAAGCCAAGAGAAGAAAGAGAGGCAAGAGGAGGCAAATAAAGCTTTGAGAGAAAAGAATTTACGTAAATACGCCCCTGATCTTAGAGGGATTGACTATAAAGCAAAACGGCAATCACTAGAAGGAAAGAATGATAATCTATCTTGTTTTGGCCTTCCGCTTGTTGCCGCAATTCCGATCTTAGCTAATGATACGGGATTTGTAACAACTCTTGCCCCTCCGATTGTAATAGCCATATTATTGTTGATTTTATGTGTTTTGAAATTTTCCTGCTTAAACCGTTTTACAAGTCGACTAATCTCCGGTTTCATTAACAACCTCAGGCATTTCCTAAGAATTATATATATATTTCTTTATAAAAAGAGCGCTGTTTATTTTGAAGCTATGGAAAAAGAAGCTTTGCATAATCTGCTTGAAGAAATTGGCCTGAAATATCCAGAAAGCTGGTTTACAGATATAAAGAATTTCCCGGAAGTTAAAAAAGCATATAAGGGGGACTTATTAGCTTTTGTAAAAGACATAAGAAATAATTTTGATTATCCGCGCACGATTATATCTCTGGCATATTTGGCACTGATGCATTATTTAAAACATCCGACAACTACCAATTTGGGCCGGCATAGCTGGATGATTGAAGATTTAAGAAAGAGGCTGCCGGAGATTATTGATAGAAAAATTAATTCTAAAAACCCAGAAGATAAAATGCTAACGGTTTGGGACTTGGGCAGTGGCCATCTTGAACCGGTCTTACTTGCTTCTGTGATACTTGAGGAATTCGATCAGCATGCAAACTGGGGCAGGCCGGGAGAGAAGATAAAAGTCGTCATAAAGGCGGTAGACATAGACTCTGGAGTTGGAGAAAGAATAAATCAAATATTAGAAGATGGCTTTCCTTATGACGTTGAAGGTATTCTAATTAAACAGCGGCTTACTCCCGTATCTGTCAAGAATCTAATTGAAGAATATATTGGTTTTGTGCATAAGGAAGAAAATCGAAAGAGGATAAAAGATTTTGGAATGATTGAATTTGTAAGAGAGAGCATCGCCGATAAAGAGCATCTGTTGGATCCTGCAATAGAAAACGGGGATATCTTTTATATAAGCTATGTGCTTTGGGAATTAAATCATGCTGCTAAGATGCGGGTTTTAGAGAGTTTCAAGAATATTAAAGAAGGCGCCCTGGTTTATTTAAGGGATATGATTAATGTCAAGAAGCTGCTTAAAAGAATTGGTGTTAAAACAGTTTCTATTTATTCTCCCGAAACAGATATTGAATATAGTTCAGCAGCACACGTGCTTATTAAAGGAGTAAAGAGGCCAAAGTTGCTGGATCGCTACTATGGAAAATGGCATAGAATTGCTTTACCTCCATATTCAGATGTAATATTCACAGAGGTTTTTGAAGCTGTTAGTGATGATGATATTGCTTTGTTGGCGCAACGGGAAGCGCAAAGTGGAGATTTTGTGCGGATTTCTAAGATGATCCAGATGTATCTTGGGATGGCAGGTTGTTATGGAGAAGAAAAAGATGCTAAGGCTGCAAATTTTATACGTAAAATAATCAGTCTAATCTCCGATCATAACGCATTTATATCCGTGTTCTTATCATCGTTAACTCCTTACCGAAGGCAGGATTATGAATACTTGAGAGTTAAATTATTAAAAATCATGGAGTCAGATTATTCTGGTTTTAGTTTACGTTTTCAAGAGCGATGGGAAGCACATTTTAAAAGAACGGTTTCTGTAGATGAGGCTATTAGGATATTAAAGTCGGCAGTTGCCACTAAGAAACCGCTTGTTGTGGCTATAATAGGAAAAACCGGCGCAGGTAAAACATGGTTTACTAAAAAAGTTGCGGAATCTTTAGCTGGTGTGCGAATATTTTGTAATGATTTGGTAACATCGCCTGCTGCGATAGCTACGATTGCCGATGAGATCGCTGCGTTAAGAGATAATGACGGGGCAGAATTAGTTTTAGTGGAAAATGCCGACGCAGAGTCTTTATTATTAAATTCAGGGATTAAATTCGATTCTATCTTTGAAATCTGTGCGGATAATTCTACGCGCTCCAGAAGGATTAATGCAGATGCTCAAGGTGGAATTGAAAGGGAATTGCTTTTTGATGAGCTTTCTATGCCAACTTCTACAGTTCTAACCGGTATATCTGCAGATGTCTTTGTAGATAATTCAATTGATTGCACAAAGAAAGATGTTCGTAGCGATGGATGGGATGCGCAATGCAACTTTGCCTTTAGCGGAATATTGGCATTACCGTATTTTCATTTGGAACCGATAATAATTATTTTTGCCGCAGTTGTTTTATTCTGTTTCCAATTTGCTCAAGATAATAGTTTAGCTTTAGCTCAAAAATCTCCTGTGACTGAGACATTTTTTGTCCCTAAAGGTGTCCAGTATATAACTATTAAAAAGGTGCAATATTGTAGGTTGGTTTATTATTGTGAATATTTGGAAAAAAGAGGGTTTAAGAATATTATTGGCCTGCAATTTGAAAGAGATGACAAAGAGATTGGAATCTATGCGATTTGTATGGGAGAAAAAAGCAATAAGGAAAAAATATTTGCTGATTCACTGACCCTTGATGAAGAAGGCTGTCCCCTTGGAGCCGAACTTAATAAAAGCAAAAGGATTTGTCTTAATACAGCAATTCTTCAAAATGGCAAACCGATTGAATTGTTTGTATCCGAAGATGCAGAAGTAGGTTTTTATTTTACGGTAGTTAATAGCGCAAAAGCTAATTTAACCGGCCTTTTACTGGATTCCATGCTTAAGCGTGAGGATATACGCGTAATTATATTTCAAGGTATAGCCCAACAACAACGGCTTGAAGTTAGAAAAAGGGAAGGCATGAGATTGGAATCTGGGAAGTTATTGGCTTATTTAGATCTTGATGATCAGGGGCATCCTGTCGGT
>JAQURX010000003.1:0-47651 GCA_028715415.1 Candidatus Omnitrophota bacterium
CTTAAGTCAATAATTTTATTGACCCCTATCTCTTTACATTATATACTGATAAATCAAATAAAATGGAGCTTTAATCTATGCAAATCGGCTTAGGAGTAAGTACCGATAAAAATATTGCCTTCGCAGCGCAAGAAGCGGTAAAATTAGCAAAATCTGAATTAAAAAATGCCCCTGACTTAGCCATCGTTTTCAGCTCTACAGACATGGCTTCATCCATCTTACTTAAAACCATTTCCGCAATTTTATCAGACATCCCGATTATAGGCGCCAGCGCTTCGGTTTTATTTGCCAATCAGGAAATACTTGAACATGGCGTTGCAATCTTGCTTGTTGATTTCCCGGATGGAGTGCATTTCAATACAGCTTTTGCAAAAGGAGTAAACGGCAGGTCAACATTAGCTGCTGAAGAAATCGGAGAAGGCCTTCTATACGGTTTTAAAGATATACCCAGAATATTAAGCGTTGTACTTTCCGACGGCCTAACCGCTGAAAGCACAAATTTTATCGCCGGATTACAAGAAAGATTAGGCAGAAGTTTTCCTTTAACCGGCGCAAGCGCATCCGACCATCCGCTTTTAAAAAGCCAGCTTTTTTTTAATAAAGAAACCTACAGCGATGCCTGTGTCGGCTTGCTCATTGGAGGAAAAATTAACTTCGGGTTAGGGATTAAACATGGCTGGAATCCTTTAGGCAAACCTCACATTGCAACAAAAACCAACGACAACCTCTTAATTGAAATTGACGGACAGCCTACAGTAGAATTCTATCAAGAATATTTAGGATGCGATCTTAAAAGGCTAAAAAAAGACTTGAACAGAATATCTATTTTTTATCCGATTGGTGTGTACATACCCGGAGAAAAAGAATACCTTTTGCGTAACATCGTCTCCTTACAACCTGATGGAGCAATGCGCTTTCAAGGGAATATCCCGGAAAAAAGCACAATCAGAATCATGATTGGCACGAAAGAAACTTGCCTGGATGCAACAAGGCAGGCTGCAGAAGAAGCAATGAACAGCCTTTTATCAAAACCCTCAAAAGAAAACAAAAATGAAATCGGAAAAAAATTCGCGCTTGTCTTTAGTTCAATTTCAAGGCACGAGCTCTTAAGAAGAGATGTCAAAAAAGAACTGGAGGCAATTAAGCAGGTTTTGGGAGATGATACCCCAATACTAGGCATCTACACCCACGGTGAATTAGCACCTTTAAAAGCAATAAGTTACCGTGGGCAGGTTTATTTTCATAACCAATCTATTGCCATTTTAATAATCGGAGGCTAACCTCATGAACGCCGAATATATCGTAAACATAGTGGGTTTAAGCGCATTATTTGCCATAATCTACCTTAGTATCCTTGTTATGTCAAAGATGAAGAAGATACAAGACTTAAACTCCGACGTAAACAGGCTGCAAAAAGCGCTTGAAGAAACCGATGAGCAGGCTAAATTAGTCGTTCGCACCGATATGGAATTAAACCGCGCTCAAGAAGAATTGGATAAGAAAATCAAAAGCCTCTATGCCTTACAAAATCTCTCCCGGGCAATGAGCACAACCCTTGAAGAAAACCAAATATTTAAGAAAATTGACCCTGCGATTATAAAAGAATTAGGCCTTGATAAATCCATGGCTTTTCTTTGGGAGGAAAATGCGAAAAAGTTCCAATTAACTCTTAGCGTAGGATATTCTGAGGCAGATGCCGAGGAAATAAGAAGTTTTTTGGATTACAATCAGGATGCCTATACTAATTTTATTAATGCAGAAAAAACCATTTCTTCTACGCTTTCAAAAAAAGACGATACCGGAAAATTGAATATTTATAATAAATTTAAGGTTAATTCTTTTGTCCTTTCGCCGATTTTACCAAAAGAAGGGTCTAAAGGGATTCTTTTTATGGGGACTGATTATGCTGACGCACCCATTACTGAAGGAGACAAAGAATTAATTACAATACTGGCCAACGAATTAGGGCAAGCATTAGAAAATGCCCGGCTTTTTGAAAAAACATGGAAAGCACAACAAGAATTAGAGAAAAAAGTAGAAGAAAGAACTCATGAGCTTAGCCTTGCGCTTGAAGAGGTAAAAAAAGTAAGTGCGCGCAAAACCGAATTTGTTTCCAGCGTATCTCACGAGTTGCGAACGCCTCTAACGTCTATAAAAGGGTACGCGTCGATCTTATCTACCGGTAAACTTGGGGCTATCCCGGAAGAAGTAAAATTGCGTATTGAAAAAATAAATAAACATAGCGACGAACTTGCTCAATTTGTAAATGACCTCTTGGATATTGCGCGCATTGAATCAGGAAGAATCAGCATGAGCCAATCATCCGAAGACCTTAAGAAGATAGTAGCGGAAGTAGCTGATTTGTTATCCCCGCAATTAAAAGAAAAACAAATTGAATTAAAATTCGACCTTCCGGCCGGATCAGATGTTGCTTATGTTGACCGCGGGCAGATAAAAAGAGTGTTTATCAATTTAATCAACAATGCAATTAAATTTACACCTGAAAAAGGAACAATTACAGTTTCCAGCCACAAGATAAATAAAGATATCCAAATAGATATAAGCGACACCGGCTGCGGAATTCCTCAGGAAGCGCAAAATGCGATTTTTGAAGAATTTTACCGCGTTGATAATCTTATTAACCAACAGCTAAAGGGAACCGGGCTCGGGCTTACTTTAGTAAAAAACATAATTGAGGCGCACAAAGGTAAAATTTGGGTAAAAAGCCAAGAGGCAAAAGGCTCTACCTTTAGCTTTACCTTACCGCAATAAAAGCATGCCAATAAAAATACTCATTGTTGATGACGACCCTGATATCAGAGACGTTTTAAAACTCACGCTTTCAGAAGAAAACTACGAGGTATTGGAAGCCCTGGATGGAGAAGAGGCCTTAAAAATGATCACTGCAAAATCTCCCAATCTGGTCTTATTAGATTATAAAATTCCTAAGGTTGACGGCCGCGAAGTCTGCCGAAGGATAAAAAGCGATTTATTAATGCGCCATCTCCCGATAATCATGGTTACAGGAAAGGGCGACATCACCGATAAAGTCCACGGGATTGACGCTGGAGCGGATGATTACGTGGTTAAACCATTTGAGCCAAAAGAATTATTAGCGCGCATTCGCATGGTTATAAGGCGCTCTGAAAGAGACCTGGAAGCAAACCCGCTTACCCGGCTTCCGGGTAACGTCTCAATTATAAATGAAATTACAAAACGCATTGAAAACAAATGCCTTTTTGCTGTCTGCTACATAGACCTTGATAAATTTAAAGCCTATAACGATAAGTATGGTTTTGAACACGGGGATGAAGTAATTAAGGAAACCGCGCGTATATTAATTAGAGGCGTCCAAGAACAAGGAAACAAAGATGATTTTATCGGGCATATAGGAGGCGATGATTTTGTAATTATTACCCTGCCCTCAAATGCAGATAAAATTTGTGAAAAGGTTATTTCTGATTTTGATACTGCTTCTCCTTCATTCTATAACGAGTCTGATAGAGAAAAAGGCTACATTCTCGCCCGCGACCGCAAAGGAGTTGAGCAACACATCCCCCTTCTTTCTCTTTCAATCGGAGTTGTGACAAATGAATTCCGCAAGATTGAACACGTCGCTCAAATTGGAGAGATTGGTGCAGAGTTAAAAGCAATTGCAAAGAGCCTTGAAAAAAGCAATTACGTAAAAGACAAGCGCAAGTTTGATAAATAATAGGGACACATCCTTTTTCTTCTCCTACAGGTTAAAAATCGGATGTGTCCCTATTTTAATGCGAGGAGAGGGAGTTGAACCCTCACAGTCTTGCGACCAACAGCCCCTCAAACTGTCGCGTCTGCCATTCCGCCATCCTCGCGAAAAATATCTAAATCATCTTACTTTATCTGCTTACTTTCGTCAAGCAGCTTAATCTTTCTATTTCTTTATTACTGTAAAAGAGTCAAAACTTTTGTCGCTTTTCTGCCCGCCATAGGAAACTGCTTTTAGCGACCAGGTATATACCTCACCCTCTTCAAAAACTTTTGATTCCACTTTAAAAGAAGACGTGTCAGAATCAATATTCTGCTTTAGAATCAAATTCTTTTCATACATTTCGTAACCCTTATATAATCTAAACTCGCAATTTCTGATTGTATAAGAATCTATTATAATCCATTTAAATTCCAAATAGTCTTTACCGCTTAAATCAACTTTCTCAGGATAAGGAGCTACTAGCCTTGGCTGTGGAGGATTATAAAAAATACCATCCCCGCGTCCCGCATAAACAAATGTTGTTAATGATAAGAAGCAAACCGCAAGAAACAATAACAAACTACTCTTCCTGTTTAGCATCTTCTCCTCCTCTTACAAGAAAACAGGCACCGCGGAATTTTCGGTGCCTATATGTAAAACGGGGTCGACGAGATTTGAACTCGCGGTCTTCGCCGTGACAGGGCGATGTGTTAGACCAGGCTACACCACGACCCCAAATTGAGAATGTTAATTATAACTGAAATTCCCCTGTTTGCAAACAAAATTTAAATGGGCGATAGAGGAGTTGAACCCCTGACCTTCTGAATGTAAGTCAGACGCTCTAACCAACTGAGCTAATCGCCCAAGGGTTACTATTATAAAAGAAATAAATCCCCGCGTCAACTAATGAGTTAATGAGGGCACAACTTACGGAACGAGCGAAGCGAGTGAACGTAAGTTGTCTGCCCGAATTAATCCCGCAAGCTTTTTGCGGGATAACGTCAACCTGTAGGGTTTTAAAGACTTTCTATTGCTCTCAATGGGTCTTTTGCTTCTAAGATTGGTCTGCCTATGACTAAAAAACTACTTCCTGCTTTTATAGCAGCTTCTGCTGTAGCAGTGCGCTTCTGATCATCTGATTTTGCTGATTTTGGCCTTATCCCCGGAGTTACAATTACAAAATCGCTCTTAATTTTACTGCGCAGATATGCAGTTTCTTTTGGAGAACATACAATTCCATCTAAACCGCATTGAAGTCCAAGTTTTGCCAATTTTAACACTCTTATCGGAGAAGATTTCTGACTAGTAAGCACTGTTACCCCGATTAAAAGGGGCCGTCTTAAACCTGTTTTGCAAGATTCATCCTCGGCAGCCTTAACTGCCGCCTTAAGCATCTCCTCTCCACCTTGAATATGAAGCGTTAACATTTTTACTTTTAGACGCACAGCTGAACGCACAGCATTGGCAACAGTATTAGGAATATCAAAAAATTTTAAATCCAGAAAAACCTCGCCACCTTTCTTCCTAACCACCTCAACAATCTTTGGCCCAATCGCAGTAAATAGATGGGAGCCGATTTTAAATATTTTTATATCAGGATAAAGCTTGTTAAGAAAATACTCTGCCTTTTTAAGGCTGTCCACATCCAAAGCAAGAATTATCTTTGAGTTTATATTTTTCATTTTTCAATTGCACCTATTAGTTCTTTTATGTCGCGAATATTATTCTCTCGGCAATATTTTTCTATGCCTTTAATTATCTCAACTGTGGCCTTTGGATTAACAAAGTTTGCTGTGCCAACACTAATCGCAGTTGCACCTGCAAGAAAGAATTCAATCGCATTTGCAGTATCCATTATACCACCCATACCGATAATAGGAATTTTAACTTTTTGAAAACACTCCCAAATCATTCTTACAGCAACCGGCCTTATCGCCGGGCCGCTTAGGCCAGCGGTTACCATGGCAATTTTAGGTTTTCTTGTATTTATATCAATACTCATACCGGAAAGAGTGTTTATTAAAGCGAGTGCATCGCTTCCGGCTCTTTCTGCTGCCAGCGCAATCTCAACAACATCCGTTACGTTTGGAGATAATTTAGTAATTAAAGGCTTGGTAGTCAACCTACGAACAACCTTCACTACTTCAAAAGTCGCCTTAGGGTCTTGAGAAATTAGGTGCTTTGTGCTTTTATCTTGAAACTTGAAACTTGAAACATGCGACTTTATATTGGGACAGGAAATATTTAATTCAATCGCGGAAATTTCTTTTATTTTACTTAATCGCTCAACTAGGATACCAAATTCATCAACATCTGTTTCGGAAGCAATACTTACTATTATTGGTACCCCTAACTTTTTAAGATAAGGTAATTTATTTTTAATAAATCCTTCTAACCCGGGATTCTCAAGCCCTATGGAATTAAGCATACCCGAAGGAGTTTCACAGGTGCGCGGCATAGGATTTCCCTGCCGGGGATTTAAGGTAATGGTCTTTGTTACAACAGCGCCTAACTTTTTTAAATCAATGAAGTCTTTGAATTCCTCAACATAACCAAAAGTTCCGGAGGCAACCATTACCGGGTTTTTGAGTTTCAATTTTCCTATATGAGTATTTAAGTTAGTCATTTTATTTTCCCAAAATCATTTGAAGCGCTACGACAGCGAGAAAAATCCCAAATCCTTTCTTAAGCATTGGGTCGGAAATATTCTGAACCATACCCGCCCCAAAAAAAGCTCCGATAAAGAACCCCAGAGCAACAAGAAGCGAGATTCCGATTTTTACATTCCCAGCCTGATAATATTTGATTGCAGCCAATAAACCGATAGGCAAAACCATTGCCGCTAACGTTGTCCCCTGCGCCTGATGCTGGCTTAACCCAAAAATATATACTAATGCAGGGATTATTATAATTCCACCGCCGATACCTAAAACCCCGCTTAAAAAACCTGCAGTCAAGCCTGTTAAAATACTCAAAAATATCTGCATTTAACTCCTCCTAGTCCCAGACTATTTCCTGCGCATCAAAAACCGGGCCTTCCTTACAAACTCTTTTAAACCCATTTTTCGTATTAACAACACAGCCCAAACACGCGCCTATCCCACAAGCCATATGTGCTTCAAGCGAAAGTTGCGCAGGGATTCTATGATCTCCTGCAACTCCTGATAAAGCCTTAAGCATAGGAGCTGGACCACAGCCAAAAATAGTTGCAGGTTTCAAGTTGCAAGTTTCAAGAAAAGATACCAATAAATCCGTAGCTATTCCTTTAAATCCTTTAGAGCCATCGTCAGTTGCAATTTCTACCTTGCAACCTAAACTCTTAAACTCCTTCTCGCAGAGTATCTGATTTTTCGTTCTCGCCCCAATCAATATTATTGGTTTACCTGAAACCTGAAACTTGACACTTGAAACTATTTTCTCCGCCAGAAATAACAACGGTGCTACTCCCATTCCTCCTGCAATCAAAATAGGTTGCAGGTTGCAGGTTTCAGGTTGCAAGAAAAACCCATTTCCCAATGGCCCAATAACGTCTAAATATTCTCCTACCTTTCTCGTTGAGAGAATTTTAGTAGCCTGCCCTTTAATCTCAACTAAAACTTTAAAATTCCTTCCTTTAACACTATGGATTCCTAATGGCCTGCGCAATAATGGCTCTGCTGCGTCAGAAACTTTTATCTCAATAAATTGCCCAGGTAATGCCTTCTTCGTTATATCAGAAGACTCGAGCATCAATTCAAAGAAGTCTTTGCCGATTTTCTGATTTGCTAAAATTTTTACTCTTTCCTTAAAAATATTTTTTATCATACTAATATAGAATTAAAAATGATCTTTGCTATGATTAAAAAAGCAAGTATCCAAGCCAAAGAAGAAAATTCTTTCTTAAGCCATTTGGGCTTAACTGAAAATATCCTATTCCCGCCCCTTTTAAACAATACTGAAAGGCTCGGGAAAAATTTTGGAGTATGTTTGCAGTAATTTTTAAAAGCCTCTCCAAATAAATTCTTTAGCTTTGCTTCTTCTTTTGTTATTTCAGGGATATATATTGAAAGATAAACTACAAGAAAAATAACCGCTATCCACCATTTAAAAAGGAACAATATAACTCCCAGCCCGATTAAAAGCGTTCCAAAATACATCGGATTGCGCATTAGTTTATATACACCGGTAGTAACCAGCGTTTTCCCGTCGGGATTCTCATCTGCCTTGTGCCCTCTTGCAATTATTCTTAAAAAATACCCTGAGATAACCAGTAACAATCCTATTCCCGAAAAAATCAGATTGGATAAACTGCTTTGGCCTTCTTGCAGAATTTGTTTATAGAAAAAAACCACTGCCATCACTGATAAAAATATCAAGAACCCTTGAATTTTAATACGTTTTTTCATGCTTAGTTCCTATTTTTGGCACTTTGCGCAGAAATAAGTTCCCCTTCCACCCAAAGCAATCCTTTTAATTGGCGTCTTGCAAACTAAACAAGGCTTATGTTCTCTTCCATAAACCTTGTGATACTTTGAATAATCCCCTTTTTCTCCGCTAAGCTGTATATAATTATCGACCGAAGAGCCTTTATGTTTGATTGCTTCCTGTAAAGTATCATTAATTTCCTTAAATAACAGCTCTTTTTCTTTTTCAGTTAATCTCTGAGCTGGGCGAGCTGGGTTAATCTTCGCTCGAAACAATGCTTCCGCAGCATAAAGATTCCCTATGCCGGAGATAAATGTTTGATCCATTAATAACGGCTTAATCTTTGTTTTTTTAGCTCCAAGCATTTTTTTAAATTGCTCTAAGCTTATATCAAAAGGCTCCGGGCCTAATCCTTGGATAAATTTTAATTTGTGCCAATCATCAATAAGCCGCATTTCGGCAAATAACCTCTGATCAAAAAAATCTAACAACTTGCCATCAGAGAATTTAAAAGTAACCCTGCTTTTTAAGCCTTCCCCCGGATAAACCAACTGCCCGGTCATTTTTAAATGGATAGATAAAGACTTACCATTTGATAATTCCAAAACCAAAAGCTTTCCTTTGCGCAAAATATTTTTTATTACTGCGTTTTTTAAACCGCTGACAAAATCTTTTTCTTTTGGCTCTTGGATGACTCTTGGGTTATTTACAATCACATCCGTAATTTTTTTACCCAAAATCGCCTGCTCTAATTCCCTTTTAATTGTTTCAACTTCCGGTAGTTCTGGCATATTAGATTCTTCTCTTAACTTCCTTGACTGCTTCCTCAACTGTCTTGGCTTTAATGACGCCCGGGATGTCCCAAGATTTTAAACTAACCACCGGTATGCCAAATTGCAGGCAATAAGCAATCTCTGACAATGTTCCGGCTTCACCGGGCAATGCCACAACCACGTCTCCCGCTTTTACTACTAAAACATTTCTTGCCAAACCTATACCCGTAGGGATAACAATGTCTATATGCTTATTTGCATCTTTTTTGTCGTAACCCGGTATAATACCTATGGTTAGACCACCTCCGGCCTTAAAACCGGCACTTACTGCAGTCATACAGCCTGTCAACCCTCCAGAAACGAGCACATCCGCCACTTTAGCGAGTTTTTTGCCTAAATTATGGGCTAATTGCTCCACTTCCTCAGTACAAGCCCTACCTCCTATGACACTCACGACCTTTTTTCTCATCTTTATTTAATGCGCCTGGCGGGAATTGAACCTGCACCACCAGCTCCGGAGGCTGGTGCCCTATCCGTTGGGCCACAGGCGCAAACCTTCTTTAATCTTTAATAAAACAATCTTTTGATCTTTAACCTTAAACTGCTGAACAGAAAATTGCTGCAACTCTTTTACTCCCTTAGCAGCAAGAGATTCTCGCATATAATCCATACATCTTTGTTTGCCCGCACCTGACCCATAGGTTGTAAAAATAACAACTTGTTTATTTTCTACACCTGTACATTTTGCCAAATAAGTATTTATTGCCGGCGCTGGCCCAAATGCCCAAACCGGAGAACCAAAACAAATCAAATCATACCCGGATAAATCATAGTTCGTTTCCTCTAATTTTGCTTTTGTATGGGAGAAGGCTCTCTTACATTGGCCAAGAAAAGATTTTGATTCATCCGGAGCTTTTAATTCTATTTGCTCAACACTTCCAAATTGTAACAAATACATAGCTAATGCCTCTGCTACTTTTCTTGTATTCCCGCTATATGAATAATACACAATTGCGCTTTTCATTAAAATAGGCTTAACTGCTTTTCTCCCTGCTCTGGCTTATTGTTATTATCTTTGGCAATTGAAATAATACCGTATTCCCCATCAAATCCGGCTTTAATATTAACCTTACCCTCGCGTACATTTATAACTGCTTCTGCAATTGCCTTTGGCAGCCCTTTTAATAGTTCTTCTTTTGAAGCCTTAAGAAGAATATTGAATTCTGTGCCAAATTTAGCAATTAACCCCATATATTCTCTTTCAACTGTCTGGGAAGCTTTCCCCATTCCCTTTACATCGGCAATGATTTCATCTAAAGGGATTAAATTTTTAAAAGGGATGCTGTTATCCGGCACAAATCCATCCGGCCTGTCTGCAAGCTGGTCTACGCGGTTCATGACACCTACGGTAACCGGTTTTCCGCATTTTGGGCACATGCCTTTATTTTTCTTGGTTTCTTCCGGGGATAATCTTGCATCGCAAAGCCTGTGGCCGTCAAAATGATATTTTCCTTCTTCCGGAAAAAATTCAATCGTATATAAAAATCTTTTTTTGTCTTTTGTCTTTAGTACTTCTCTTATAGTATTATAATTTAAATCGCAATTAAAAACATTCGCCTCTCTTCCTATCTTCTGCGGTGAATGCGAATCGCTGTTAGATATTAAACTAAATTTATCCAAAGCGCTCAAACGCCAATTCATTGCCGGATCGCTGGAAAGCCCGGTCTCAAGAGCAAATATCTTTGGAGTTGCTTTCTCAAAACAATCCTCAATTTTATCAAACCCTGACATTGAGCCAAAGAGAGAAAACCACGGTGTCCAAATATGCCCTGGGATAACCATGCAGTTTTCATCAATATCAAATACGATACGCGCAAGTTCCGCAGCATCAAGCCCTAAGATCGGCCGGCCGTCGCTAGAAAGGTTTCCGCAGCGGCTTAATGTTTCATTAATCTTATCGGTGGTTTTAAAAGAAGGGCTAAATATTAAATTGTGTATGCGGTAGGTCTTGCCTTTTTTAGAATAAATACTGCTGATTTCTGCGGTTAAAATAAAATTAATGCCGTTGTGCTTATACAAACCGTTGCCAGTATCTTCTAAATTGTGTTTTAGTTCTTCAAGCCAAAGATGATGGGTAAAATCACCTGTCCCCATCAAAGTAATCCCTTTTAATTTAGCCCAATCAGCCAGATGCTTAATATCCATATCCCGGCTTGTTGCACGGGAATATTTTGAATGAATATGAAAATCAGCAATAAATTCCATTTTTTGGTTTAATCTAAATTTTGATATACTATTTTTCCATTAAGAATAGTATATTTTACCACACCTTTGAGTTTTCTGTCTAAAAAAGGCGAGTTTTTTGATTTTGAAACGATTGTTTGTTTGGTAAGGATTACTTCTTGCTTAGGATCAACTATAATAATATCAGCATCACTGCCTGCACTTAATGCCCCTTTATTGATACCGAGTATTTTTGAAGGATTTAAGGATATTTTTTTAACCAAAGAACCCCAATCCAGGATATTTTTATCAATTAATTCCGTAATGCTCACCGCCAATCCCGATTCTAACCCGATTTTACCAAACTCTGCGCGGTCAAATTCAATATCTTTTTCATTCTCGGTATGCGGCGCATGATCAGATGCGATTGCATCAATAATGTCGTTTTTTAATCCCTCTTTGATTACCAATACGTCCTCTTTTGTCCTTAAAGGAGGATTCATTTTCATATTGGTATCGTATCCTACCACATCATCCTCTGACAAAGCGAAATAATGAGGAGCTGTCTCACAAGTAATCTTAATTCCTTTTTTCTTGGCCTTGCTAATTATCTCAACAGACTCTTTACAGCTTACATGCGCGATATGTATCGCTGCTCCTGCTTTTTCTGCCAAATCAATGTCGCGCTGAATACGCAAATACTCTGATTCTTTGGATATTCCCCGCAAGCCCAGCTTAGTAGAAATAAATCCTAAATTTATTACCCCATTATTAGAGAGCGATTTATCTTCACAATGATCAATAACAAGGATTTTTTCTTTGGCTGATTTTTTAAGTGCTTCTAAGAACACTTTCTCGTCATCAACATTAGAGCCGTCGTCGGTAACAACAATTATGCCTGCCTTTTTTAGCTCAGCTATATTAGTAATTTCTTTCCCAAGGCGTCCAAGAGTAATTGCCCCGCTTATAAAAACATTGCACTTTGCATCTTTTTTTATTATCCTCTGCAGCAATTTCACATTTTCTACCGAATCAATTGCGGGAGTTGTGTTCGGCATTGCCAAGAGAGAAGTTACTCCTCCTTTAAGGGCGGCTTTAGTCCCAGTCAAAACTGTTTCTTTGTCTTCTCTGCCCGGCTCTCTTAAATGCACATGTATATCAACGCCTCCGGGCATAACAATCATACCTTTAGCATCAATAATATTATCAACCTTACTTTTAATATCTTTTCCGACCTGTGAAATCTTAGAATCATCAATTAAAATGTCACAAATAGCGTCAATATTATTGGCCGGGTCAATCACCCTGCCGTTTTTTATAAGTATTTTAGACATCTTTAATATGCTCGTTTGCATGGGCGACTAAAAATAATACTGCCATTCTTACGGCAATCCCATTTGTTACCTGTTCTAATATAACTGAATTCATTCCATCGGCTACTTCGCTTGACATCTCAACTCCACGATTTATCGGCCCGGGATGCATTACAATAATATTCTTTTTTGCTTTTTGCAGCCTTTCGGAAGTTATCCCGAAATTCTTAAAATATTCCAGCTGTTTTGGAAAAGCATTTTGTTCATCGCGCTCAAACTGCATTCTTAAAACATTTACCGCATCAGCTTTGGCAAGCGCTTCGTCTATATCGTGCGTTACTGTGACTCCCATTCTTTCTATCTGCGGAGGAATGAGTATTTTGGGCGCACAAACAGTTACATTTGCCCCCAGCTTAGTTAACCCCCAAATATTAGAACGGGCAACGCGCGAATGAGCTATGTCGCCTATTATGCTCACATTTAATCCTTGAATTTTTCCCAGCTTTTCTCTTAAAGTGAAAATATCTAACAGTGCCTGCGTTGGATGCTCATGCCAGCCGTCGCCGGCATTAACTACGCTTGCATGCACATTTTTTGCAAGCATTACTGCAGCACCCGAATAATTATGGCGCATTACAATAATATCAATCTTTAATGCCTCAATATTTTTCCCTGTATCAATAAGGGTTTCGCCCTTCTTCACGCTTGAAGTTTCAGTTGCAATATTAATTACGTCAGCTGATAATCGTTTTGCAGCTACCTCAAAAGAAACCCTTGTCCGGGTAGATGGCTCATAAAATAAATTTACAACAGTCTTACCGCGCAGAGCTGGTACTTTTTTGATTTCTCTCGTTGAAACTTCTTTAAATGAATCGGCAGTATCCAAGATTTGTTCAATCTCTTCCTTGCTTAATTCTTCAATCCCCAGAAGGTCTTTTCTCTCCCAACTCATAAGCTTATTCCTTTTCTACAATAACCACTTCATCAGCACCGTCGACTTCTTCCAAATGCACTTCAACTCTTTCATCTTGTGCAGTGGGGATATTTTTCCCGACGTAATCCGCACGGATAGGAAGCTCTCTGTGTCCGCGATCAACAAGCACTGCCAATTGGATAACCTTTGGCCTTCCAAAATCAATTAAAGCATCCAAAGCAGCCCTAATCGTCCTTCCGCTATATAACACATCATCAACCAAAATCAGGTTTTTATTGGTAATATCAAAATCTATCTCTGTTTTATGTACTACGGGTTGAGTTGAAATCAACGTTAAATCATCTCTGTATAAAGTTATATCCAGAATACCTACTGGGATTGTTTCATTATCAATTTCTTTGATATACATACTAAGCCGCTTAGCAAGTAAATCTCCCCGATTCCTTATCCCAACAAGGCATAAATCCTGCGTTCCTTTATTTTTCTCTAAAATTTCGTGGGCAATCCTGCGCAAGGACCGATTTAAAGCTTCCTTATCAAGTATCTTTGCTTTTGTTTTCATATAATCCCTATCCTTGTAGTCAAAAAAAATCCCAACCGGTTACTTTCTACGGTTGGGTTACAATTTTGAACACTATGTATTTCATTTTATTTACCTTGCCAGCTTCTCTGAGCTAGGCTTAAAGGCCCTTTATTATTTCTTTAAATATAACATCTAAACCCTGCACTGTCAAGGTCAAATAATATTGAAGGGGGGCGCCTTAGGACGGCCTTTGGGCTGATAAACCTAAGGCTGGGGCACCCCTCCTCCAAAATCTATGGTTCAACAGTTATCAATCCTTCGGATGTAATATTTATCTTATTCAAAGCTAGAATTAAATCTTTACCGGTTTTATCAGATTCCAACACAACTAACAATTCTTTTAAATCAGAATTGGTTGTTACCACCCTCTCCTCCTCAATACGCAAAATATCCGCGATACAGCCAATAACCCTGTCTATATCGAGATTAGCATCTTCTTTTAAACAACACTGTTCTAAATATTCTTTGATTCTCCGGGTGGAAGGAACGATCCCGGAGTTTAGCATATTTTGTATAGCTATCCATTCCGCATCTAAGCTATTATTTAACCTTAATGCTTGTGGGCGGTGGGCTGTAGGCTGTGGGCCAACCATTGGTTGAACTACAAAAGGCGTTGCCCGGAAATCAATACCGCCTACTTTTGCAGCGCTATTTTGAAGTTCTTTTGTTTCTTTTGGCGCTGGAGGTAAACTATTTTTATCCTTTCTTGAAACTACAACCTTTGTCCCTTTAACACCATCAATCTGTTGTCGCGAATAATCCCAGTCTTTCATAATCTCTTCAACTCCAACACTCTCGCCACCCAAGCCATCATCTTTCGCTTTTTTAGCCTCAAGAGCACTTATCTTTCTTTTAGAATTGTTATCATAAACCTCAAGCCTTAAAATACCCCTATTGTTTTTACTTACTTCGATAGACAGATATATCAGCAAAGAAAAATCAAGCCTATTGCCATGATAAAGAGCGTTCTTGATAACCTCTTTAATCATAAATTCCGCATCTTCTTTTTCTTTATTACTCCGCATAATATTAAACCTTTGACTCAACATTACCCCTATTGTCTTTATAATCTCGTTTACATGGCGATAGTCATTCTTTACATCTAAAGGAAGACGGTCAAAGTTTAAAGCAACCATTTTGCCTTGTTCAAGCGCACGCACTATATCAACAAAATAATTCCTACTTGAAAGGTCTACCGTCACAATTTCATATTTATCCTTAAGATATCCTTCCAAAGTATTCGTCTTATTACCGGAGCGGTAACCTAAAGCTTCTTTTAATTTTAAGCCATTTAATCCTAACTCTAACTGTTGCAATAAATTTTCTCCGTCCTGGCTAAGTCCATTTTTAGAATTTAACTGCCTTAAGAGCGGCAAAACAAAATTATCAACCTGCTCTACTATATCTGCAATAGGAAATCCTGAAGCATCATTCTCTTCAAAATCATTAGTCCTCAGCAGATTGACTGCCTCATCAACTTTAATTTTTGCCAACGAGACATTACCAGCATCAAAAGCTTTTTTAGCTTCCAAAAGAAAATCGTGCACTCTATTACCAGTATGGCCGAAATAAATAGTAGGCTCTTTAAAAACAGCTCCTGAATTATTATAGATATCCATCACCACTCTTTTTAGCTCTTCTCTGGACTGGGCCAAAACAAAGTCGTATTGTGCTTTTGCTGCCCTGTCAACAACAGGAGAAGGCATATGGCTTATAAACTGCTCAAGTTTAATTTTATCTTTAACTAAGGAAAACAAAATTTCGTTATCTTTAAGAATCCTAATAAACAAATCCTGCAGGCTTCCTGCTCTACGATTTAAATCTATTTCAACAACTTCTAATGCATCCAAATTGCTTAATAATAACGACCCAACGAAAATATTTAAGATAGAATCTCCCAAGAGCCGAATTTTATGTTTATCCGCATCTAATGAAACTACATAATCAAAATCATGTATTACTAAATCGCCGGTTTCAGTAAGCCCATAGTTCTCAAACTTTGCATCACCGTCAAAAAAACCCTGTTTCCAGATTTCCTTCTGCAAAATTACAAACCTTTTCAGTAGTTTTTCAACTAAAGACAGGTCTTTATTGCGCAGGGCGGTTTCCAGTGCTTTATCTAAAGGCGTAACTGTTTCCTGCCAAAGAGCCGGACTATCCAAAACAACATCTTCGCCAAAAAGATTAACCTTGTTTCCCTTATTCAACAATCTGCTTCTTGCTGCTAATTGCTTTCCTTTTTTGTTAAGCTCTTCGCTTATGTAAACCTGCTGCTCTCTTGTTGTCACATTGTTTCTCTGAGCTCTCTCTTTTTGCAGGCTTGTCTGCATTTTAATAACACTCTTTTTGTCGCTTGCTTTATATACGGTTGAAAATGTACCTTCAACCCTATCGCCATAAACAACCCTTCCATCCATTGACAAATCTTCTTTTTCACCTAAATGTGCTTCTCGCCGCTTGGCCTCATTTACCCTTATCCCTTCCATGTCTATTGCAACATCATCCGCATACTCATCAGGACGGTTTCTTTGCATCCAATCAGCCATAGCTTCATGCATCAAAATATCTAATTTTTCCCCCTCGCTTAAACTCTCCCAATATTCTTCCTCCACCAAAACTAAATTACCTTGCCTTAAAACTCTTCTACCGGGCATATCTAACCTTGTTAAGAGACGTATTTCCGGAAGATAAAAATCCCCTCCTAAAATAGAATCCCTAAAAACTTGCTTGTGTTCGGAAGAAATACTTACAGGTATGGCCTTCTGCCATAAAATATCAAAAGTATCTTTGTTAACCTCTGGAAACCTTCCATCAAAAGAGACATCTACCCCGGAACCCCTCCTTTTAAGCTCTTCTTTGATAAGTTCACGGGATATTTTATTGGTTAAAGCCGCATATCTTGCTCTTAAAGAAACAGCGTCAAGAGTAACTCCTTTAAGAGCCTCTTTGTAAAGCTCGAACACTGCGCGCGCTGCCCCCAACCCATAAATTTGACCAACGAAATCAGAATTAGTTGAAAATTCAATTCCAGCTACAATTATTTCCTCTGCAAAATCTCCCTCTTTAAGTAAATCCAAGAATTCATTGGCTATCTTTAGACGGCTGGCAATACTTTTCTTAGAAAACATTGCTGCTTCCATCAGCGTTAAGCCTAATTTGTATTTTATTATATGGTGTTTCTCGTTTCCTGCTTTCTGCGAAAGCTTAATTAACATATCCACAGCCTCTCTGCCAAACAATGCCTCAAGCTTCTGCAAGTCTCCGGTTACAAGAAAATCATAGATATCCTGCAAAGCACTTTCTTTCAAATTTCCCATTGCTTTTAAAAGAGCCCTCTCTTTGATGTAAGATACAAAAATCGTTCTACTTAAAGTGGCGGCTAATGATTTTTGGCTGGTAGCTGCCCCTACAATCATAGCCATTATTTTTTCATCGGCAGACGTTCCCCCTAAAATCCTATCTCTAATCTTTTTGTTTCTCTGGGCAACATCCTCCATAATGGCAATTGACTGGCCTTCTGTCATCGCTTCTTCTAAAATACGATAAAGAAGCCCTGCTTGAGGATTATCCCTTGCTAATATACTTCTTCCCTCTTCAAATCGCTTATGTAAAACCTCGTGAAGAATGACCTTGACCGTTTCAATAACTGAGAGTTCGGCGCTTATAAAGACTAAATTGCTCTTATTCCCTTGGCTATCTTTAATCGTATAAATAACTCCACCCTTATGGAAAAATTGGAATATTCTGGCAATCCATGAATTAGTTGGCACAAAAATTACCTCATTCGGATCAAATTCTATATTAGGGTATTTCTTAAGAACTTCTTTCATATCCCTAAGTGCTGCGCTATGCTGTAACCCCTGCGATAGTTGCATAGGATTATACTTTTCACAGTCTTCCCTTAAAATTTTTATAATTTCTCCGACGGTTTTTCCTTCTGAGCGCTCTTTTAACTCTTTGAGCCTCTCCAGCGCCTCAATACTTTCCTTCAAATCATTTTCAGCAATCTTGTTAGACCTTTTTGCTTCTAGAAAATCATCCCTTCTTCTTTGCATTACAGAAGAAGTGGGTTTTATCAACCCACTCTTAGTTATAAAATCCATGGTTTTCATTTGTTCTTCAAGAACTTCATTTATCCGGGCTATCTCCTTCCTTGCAATAGCTATATTTTTCTCAAGCTCGGCTAAAGCATCCGCAAAAAACTCCTCAATATTGCCTCCAGAAAATCCATAATCTTGGCCCTCTAACTTACCCTCTTTCTCTTTCTTCTGTGCAAAATACCTGTCTAACTGCCTGCGCCGATTCAAATCCTGCAGCGATGTTTCATCTTTCCAATCTGCAATAATAATTCTTTCCACCTGCCTTGCCAACACATGGCCCAAGGCTTCTCTATGAGAAACTTCTTTTGGATTGTTCTTCTGCCAGTTTTCCAAATCAAAAATTTCATTTCCATTCTTATCCACATCAATCAAGGCGTCGTATCCATTTATAAATACCCATGCTGCCACATATTCATGAGCAAGGATAATAAGTGCTTTTTTATCGCCATTTTTTATAGCTTGGGCTAACTCACTACTTACTACAATTATTTCTTCTCTGCCAAAATTATATCTTGCAGCAGTCATGCCGGAAGCTTTGCGTTTACCAAACTCGTCTTGGGCCTGCACAAGGATTCTTGGAATCATATACCTTCTACTACCATCCTTATTTGTTGAAAGGCCTATTATTGCCACAATCGCGGCATTTAAATTATTTGGAAGAGAAATTTCTTTACCTTTGCGCAAAGCTTCTTCTGCAAGCCTTTGTGCGGCCTGACTATCCATGTCTCCGTAAAAACTATTGTCTGAGGCAGTATTTTGTGCAGCTTCATTAAGACTAACTCCCATCTGGCCCGCATTTAAGGAAACAACTGGGCTGCCTTTTACTGAATTAACCAAATCCCTACGTGCATTACCGACAATTGAAGACACATTATTTTCAGTCATTCCTGGACGAGGGATTGGCAAGGTCGCAGCAAGATCAATTCCTCCGCTAAAATACGTTCTAATCACCTGCCCATAAACAGTATTTACTGCTTCTTTAAGATTGTACTCACCGTCTTTAAACGACTTAACATATTCGTTAAAATAAGTGTCTTTCGACCACGGTTCTTTAGAAACTAAGCCATCAAGATTTTTTCTATCTATGAGGCTGCAATATTTTCCATTCTTTCCGTTAAATCTTGCTTTAAACCAACGGGCAAGAATCAATGAATAATAAACCTGCCTTAAGGGAGCATATTTTTTTTCGGTATTAACTGCTTTCGTTAGTTCAGGCAGGATTGATTCGCGCATTAAACTTGATGCATATGTATTTAATTCTTTTTGACGCTCATCATTAAAATCATACACAAGAGAGTTCTTTAAATGGTCTTCTTCAAGCATTACTTTAAGAGTTGCTTTATAAATATAGGCATTGTCTTTTGTTTCTCTAAGAACAATCTCCCCCGGGACAATCCATGGACGGCAAAGCGTAGGAATAGTTAAGTTATCCGAGCCAAACAACTCTCCTGCTTTTTGATAAAGCTTATTCCAATATTCTCGTCCTATAGGAGTTTCCGGAGAGGTTAAATGCGCGGTGTCTTTTTTTAACTGAAGATCGGCTTCGAGAAGGATTTTCCCAAAATCAGTTTTAGTTAAATCGTCATCAATAATATTACTTGCGGCATCGGGTTTTAAATTTACCCAGAAAGCTTCATCCGGAAGAGTAACCCCTGTAAAGAAATAATTAAGAAGCTTGTTTGCAGCTTCTTTTACTTGTTCGGTTCTAACATTTTTTAAATCACCTTTATCTAAAAGTATTTTTAGGTTATTGTTTTGATTGTCATAAGAAAGGTATCGTAAATGGAAGGGCCGGAATTTTGCCTGAAGCGCGGCTTGATGCAACTGATCAATGTGCCCTGAAATATTAAGCTGGCCTGCAATTTGAGCAAAACCGCTGCTTTCAAACAAAAAACAAAAAGACAAAATGAGCGCAATAATTTTTTTTAATTTTTTAGCCATTTTAAAGATTTTTTTGTAAAATTATGAAGAAAAATTAGGTTTATCAGCCTTATGTAAAGTATCATATATTATTAATATTAATACAATACTATATCGGGCTTTTTTGGAAGCGCTTTCTACTGGAGACAAGAAGAGTGAATTTTATAAAAGGAGAGCTTCAATAATCAAAATTTCTTAATTAAACCGATTTTATTCAGATTGGACATTTTGATGCTCAAAATTCCTGGGGAAAGCTGGTTAGATTATAACCACAAATTCGCCGCGGGGCTTGGAATTCTTGAAAGAATCAATGATTACGCTTGTTTTTTCACGCTTTACCTCTTCAAATTTCTTCGTTAATTCCCTGGCTACTACTATATCCTTATCTCCGAAGACTTCCTTAATATCTTCAAGGGTAGACAAAATTCTATGACAAGATTCATAAAAGACAAGTGTATATTCAGAATTTGAGAGTTCTTTTAGCCTATTTTTCCTACTTATTGGTTTATTGGGCAAGAAACCTTCAAAGATAAACTTATGTGCGGGTTTACCGGACAAAACCAAAGCATTTACAAAGGCTGTTGGCCCGGGGATAAAAGTAATACCGATATTATTTTGAATTGCTAAATTAATAATATTGTAACCGGGGTCAAGAATCCCAGGAGTCCCTGCATCAGATACAAGAGCAACAGACTTACCTTCCTGTAAAACTTTTAACAAATATTGCGCTTTGGTGATTCTGTTGTGTTGAAAAAAACTTGTAGTTGGAGTCTTAATTCCGTAATGATCAAGCAGGATTTTCGTATGACGGGTATCTTCGCAGGCAATCAGGTCAGCCGATTTCAAGATTTCAACTGCCCTGAAAGTAATATCTTTTAAATTCCCAATTGGGGTTGATACTATATAAAGCATTATTCCACTGTTACGGATTTTGCTAAATTCCGAGGCTGGTCTACATCACAGCCTCGCTTTATCGCAATATGATATGCTAATAACTGTAATGGAAGCGCGACAATTAACGGTGAGAAAAATTCATCAATCTTAGGGATTAATATAACTTCTTTTGTCAGAGATTTAATCTTTGTATCGGCCTGTGTTGCAATGGCGATGATTTTTCCCCGACGGGAACGGATCTCTTGAATATTAGAAACCATCTTTTCGTATATTTTTGAATTTGGCGCAATACAGACTACTGCTCGATATTCATCAATAAGCGCAATCGGCCCGTGCTTCATTTCTCCGGCAGCATAACCTTCGGCGGGGATATAAGAAATTTCCTTTAATTTCAATGCTCCTTCCAAAGCAGATGGATAATTTACATTCCTTCCTAAAAACAAAAACGATCCGAAATGTGAATGCCTCAAAGCAATTGATTTAATTGAATTTTGATCCTTAAGAATTTCTTTTTGTAAATTAGGGCATGCTTGCAAGTTTGAAATAGCAGAAACGAGCTCGGCATCATTTATAGTTTTTAATTCATAGGCAAAATAAAATGCAAATAGATATAAAATAGCAAGTTGTGCTGTATATGCTTTAGTAGAAGCAACCCCTATTTCCGGGCCGGCATGGGTATAAATTACACCGTCGGACTCCCGCACTAAACTAGACCCCAAAACATTGCAAATTGCTAAAACCTTGGAGCCTTTTTTCTTCGCTTCCCTAACTGCAGCTAAAGTATCGGCAGTTTCTCCCGACTGGCTAATCGCAATAACTAAGGTATCTTTATCAACCAGGGGATCGCGGTAACGAAATTCACTGGCCAGATCAACTGCAACCGGCTTCTTACAGAATTCTTCTATTATATACTTGCCCTCAAGGCCAGCATGGTATGCGGTTCCACAAGCGACAATCATAATATTTTTTACAGAAAGGAGTTCCGCAATATCAATCTTCAATTCTTCAAAGAACACTTTCTTTTTCCCATTAGGTACTCTTTGATTTAAAATTCCCTCTAAGACCCGTGGCTGCTCATTAATCTCTTTTAACATAAAATGCGGCCAGCCTTGTTTTTGTGCCTGAGAAACATCCCATGTCACATGCACAACCTCATGCTTAACAGGCTCTCCAGAAATCTTAGATACTTCAATTTTATCTTTTGTCAATACTGCCATCTCATTATCGCCTAAGAAAATGGCTTCTTTAGTCGCATCAAGAATAGCAGGCACATCCGAAGCAAGAAAATTTTCGTTTCTTCCAACACCGACAACTAACGGGCTTCCAAACCTTGCTCCGATTAACTTGTCAGGTTCTTTCTTTGAAATAGCAGCGATAGCAAAAGACCCTTCCAAACAAGATAATGCTTTTCTTACCGCTGATTCAAAACCAGCAGAATTTTTATAAAACTTC
This sequence comes from Candidatus Omnitrophota bacterium, assembly GCA_028715415.1. NCBI lineage: Bacteria > Pseudomonadati > Candidatus Omnitrophota > Candidatus Omnitrophota bacterium. The sequence goes on from JAQURX010000003.1 coordinate 22,327, forward strand.
TCGATTAAATGTACGATTACTTCTGTATCGGTTTGACTTTTAAATTTATGCCCTTCTTTAATCAACTCGCTTTTTAACAAAGCATAATTTTCAATTATCCCATTATGAACTATAACAATTTCGTTCTTGCAGTCAAAATGGGGGTGGGCATTAATTTGATTTGGCGCTCCGTGAGTCGCCCAACGGCAATGGCCTATACCGACAGTGCCGGTTAAAGGGCGTTTCTTAAGAAGAGCTTCCAATAATTTAATTTTCCCGGGTAGCTTTCTAACTGAAAGGTTTTTTTTATTGCTTAGGTAGGTGGCAACTCCGCAAGAATCATATCCGCGGTACTCAAGGCGTTTAAGCCCGTTTAACAGGATGGGCTGTGCTTCTCTTTCTCCAATATAGCCGATTATCCCACACATCGAGCACCTACTGTTTTTATTTAGCGAGATCCCGCCGAGTTTAAATTTTTCCGCGCAAACGAAGGCGGGATTATAAGTTTCATATTATTTAAATGTCCCCACGGGGATTTGAACCCCGGCCGAGAGCTTGAAAAGCTCTTGTCCTGACCAGGCTAGACGATGGGGACGAAATTATTCTTCTTCCTCTGCAATTACAGGAGCAACACAAGACACCTTATCTTTATCCTGCAATTTAATTAAGCGCACTCCCTGCGCAGAGCGGCCGGTTTCCCGGATGTCTTTAACTGCGCAGCGCAAGAACATACCATTTTGGGTTATAACCATAAGCTCGTCATTATCGCTTACAGTTTTAAGATTTACTGCTTCGCCATTCTTCTCTGTTACTTTAATGTTTATAACCCCTTTGCCGCCTCTTGACGTAAGCCTGTATTCATCTACAGTTGTGCGTTTTGCAAAACCTAAAGAAGTGACAGTCAAAATCGCAGCATCCTTATGCGGTAAAACCATATCTATAACTTCATCTTTTTTAGCTAACGAAATCCCCCGGACACCCTTTGCTCCGCGCCCCATATCCCTAACTTTTGATTCGGGGAACCTAATCGCCTTGCCTTGCCGCGTACCGATCAAAAGTTCCTGGTTTCCATCGGTTAATTCAACACCGATTAATTCATCATCTTTCTCAAGGGTGATACCTATTATACCACCTTTTCGTGGATTGCTATATGCTTCAAGTTTTGTTTTTTTGATCAAACCTTGTTTTGTAACCATCACCAAATATTTTTCTGGAGAAAATTCTTTCACCGGAATTGTAGAGCTGATTTTCGCGCCCGCCTCCATCTGGATCAAATTAACTACTGCCTTACCTTTTGAAATCCTACTTGCCTGAGGGATCTCATAAACTTTTACCCAATGTACCTGTCCTTTTCCGGTAAAAACCAATAGAAAATCTTTGGTTGAAGCTACAAAAAGATGCTCTATAAAATCTTCTTCTTTAAGCTCGGCACCTGATGCGCCTCTGCCGCCGCGTTTTTGTTTGCGATACGCGCTAACTGGAAGCCTCTTTATATATCCCCCGTGGCTGATTGTAACAACCACGTCTTCTTCGGCAATCAAATCTTCCACTTCAAGTTCTTCTACTTCTGCGACGATATCCGTCCTTCTATCATCGCCGTATTTCTGTTTTAATTCCTCCAGCTCTTCTTTAATAATACCTTCTATCTTTTTCTCAGAAGCTAAAATCGCTCTGCATATTTCAATCTTTTTAAGTAGTTCTGCGTATTCTGCATCAATCTTATCGCGCTCAAGAGCAGTTAATCTTTGAAGTTGCATTTCAAGAATAGCCTGTGATTGGATTTCAGAAAGATCAAACTCTTTCATCAAGCGTTCTCTGGCCTGGTCGGTATTCTTAGAAGTTTTAATTACTTTAATGATCTGGTCAATGAATTTAAGGGCTATCTTTAACCCTTCCAGGATATGAGCTCTTTTTAATGCCTTATCCAATTCAAACTGCGTGCGGCGACGGATAATAACTTTGCGATGCGCAATATAACAATCAATAACCTGGCGCAGGTTTAAAACCTTTGGCCTATTTTCAACCAGGGCGAGCATTATAATGCCGAATGTAGTTTCTAATTGAGTATGCTTAAATAGCTGATTTAAAACTATCTGGGGCTCGGTGTCACGCTTAAGCTCAACAACGATGCGCATGCCATCTTTATCCGACTCATCACGTATATCTGAGATACCTTCAATCTTTTTATCATCTACGAGGGCAGCAATTGCTTCAATTAAAGATGATTTCTGAACCTGATAGGGAATTTCTGTTATTACAATCAGGCCTTTCCCGTTTTTCTGATGCTCAACTGTCGCCTTTGCACGAACCGTTAATTTTCCTCTTCCGGTATTATAAGCATCCTTAATCCCTTGTTTCCCACAGATTACTCCACCCGTCGGAAAATCAGGGCCTTTAACAAACTTCATCAAATCTTTTATCTGGGCATCCAGGTTGTCTAAAACATAAATAATTGCATCCGCCACCTCATTAAGATTATGCGGAGGGATATTTGTTGCCATACCAACGGCGATACCACTTGAGCCATTAACCAAAAGATTAGGAAGTGAAGCTGGTAACAAGAGCGGCTCTTTTAAAGAAGCGTCAAAGTTCGGCCCAAAGTTAACTGTTTCTTTATCAATATCTGCAAGCATGACATCGGAAATCGCGGCCAGGCGAGCTTCTGTGTAACGCATTGCTGCTGCAGAATCTCCGTCGACGGAACCAAAGTTTCCCTGTCCATCAACTAAGGGGTATCGTAGAGAAAAATCCTGAGCCATTCTTACCAACGTATCATAGACTGCAACGTCTCCATGCGGATGGTATTTACCTAAGACTTCTCCGACGATACGGGCGCACTTTTTGTATGGTTTGGAGTGGTCAAGGTTTAACTCCTGCATTGCATAAAGTATGCGCCGATGAACCGGCTTAAGCCCGTCACGCACATCGGGAAGCGCGCGGCCGACAATAACACTCATCGCATAGTTTAAATAGGAGTCCTTTACTTCTTCTTCAATATAAACTGGAATTATTTTTTCGTTTCGAGTATACATATTAAATGTCCAAATTCTTTACTTGATGTGCATAGTTTTCAATAAATTCTCTACGTGGCTCAACTTGATCACCCATCAAAACAGTAAACATTTTATCAGTTTCTACTGCATCCTCCAGGGTTACTTTTAAAATAGTGCGCTTTTCCGGATCCATGGTTGTATCCCACAGCTGATGCGGATTCATTTCTCCAAGACCCTTATATCTTTGAATATGCATTCCTTTGGAAGCAGTCTCTTTGATAAAAGCTAAGGCTTCTTTTAATGAAAAAATCTCCTTATCTTCCTTTTCATTTTCAATTTTATAAAAAGGCTTGTTTTTTTTCACTAACTCTTTAGCTGATGAAGCAGCAGGAATTATTTCGGCAGGGCTATAAGTAGAAATATCCAATCCTGCTTTCTCAATTTTCGTGATTAATTCCTCAACATCTTGTGACTCAAAGAGCTCTAATACATCGATGCTAGCATCTTTTCCCTCTTTCTCTGTAAGCTCCGCCAACTCTTTATCAGAATAGAGAAATTGGGTTTTTCCCTCCACTTTTACCCGGTAAATTGGCATTTTCTTGGTCTTTGGGTGCCTAAAAGTAAGGTATTTTGAAAATTCAACTCCCTTTTTATCAAGATTCCTTCCGAGCTTCTCAATCTCAACTAACAACTTCAAAAGATCTTTAAATTGAGTGTCGGTAAAGGTCGTCTTCTCTTTTAAGTTTACAAACTTATGTCCTTCCCTGCCCAGGTCTAACAACATATCATCCATCTGCTGCTCGGTCTGGATATACTCTTCGCGCTGCCCTCTCTTTATCTTATAAAGCGGAGGCTGTGCTATATAAACATACCCACCTTCAATTAATTTTGGCAGGTGGCGATAAAGCAATGTCAATAAAAGGGTCCTGATATGCGAACCGTCAACATCCGCATCTGCCATCAGAATCAACTTATGATATCGAAGTTTTGCTATATCAAATTCATCTCCTACTCCAGCTCCTAAAGCAGTAATAATTGTGCGAATTTCTTCATTGGATAATATCTTATCTAGACGAGCCTTTTCTACATTTAGAATCTTACCTTTTATCGGAAGTATTGCTTGGAATCTTCTATCTCTTCCCTGCTTTGCCGAACCGCCTGCGGAGTCTCCTTCAACTATATAAAGTTCACATAGGGCAGCATCGCGTTCTGAACAATCTGCTAATTTACCTGGGAGCCCGGCTCCTTCGAGCGCTCCTTTTCTACGAGTAAGTTCGCGTGCCTTGCGCGCAGCTTCTCTCGCGCGGGAAGCCACAATTACCTTATCAATAATTTTATTTGCAACAGAAGGATTTTCTTCAAAGTAAGATGCGATGGCATCCAAACTGGATGATGCAACAATCCCTTCAACTTCCGAATTTCCTAATTTTGTTTTTGTCTGCCCCTCAAACTGGGGATTGGGAACCTTGACACTAACAACAGCTGTCAGCCCTTCGCGTACATCATCTCCGGTAATAGACGTTTCATCGCCTTTAATTAAATTTTTTGATTTAGCGTATTGATTTATCGCACGGGTTAAAGCTGATTTAAAACCTGAAAGGTGCGTTCCTCCTTCAACGGTATTAATATTATTAGCAAAAGAAAACATCGTCTCCGCATAACCATCGTTATACTGAAGCGCTATTTCAATTTGAATATCATCCTGTTCTTTTTGAAAATATACAACTTTATTATGCAGAGGATTTTTATTTTTATTTAAGTATTCTACGAAAGAAACCACCCCTCCGGCAAATTCAAAAACCGCCTCTTTTTCGCTTCTCTCATCTCCGAGTTTTATTTTTAAACCCTTATTTAAAAATGCCAGCTCCCTTAATCTTTGCGACAAGATATCATAAGAATACTCGGAAACAGAAAAAATAGTTTTATCTGGCTTAAAAGTTACTTTTGTCCCGGTTGTACTGCTCTTTCCAATAACTGTTAATTTAGAAACAGTTTTACCGCGTTCATATCGCTGATGATAAACCTTGCCATCCCTTTTTACTTCTACCTCCAGCCAGTCTGAAAGCGCATTAACCACACTGACCCCTACACCATGGAGCCCGCCGGAAACCTTATAACTTCTATGGTCAAATTTTCCTCCAGCATGCAATGTTGTAAGTGCAACCTCAACAGCGGGTTTCTTCTCAGTCTTATGAATGTCTACAGGAATTCCGCGTCCATTATCTGCAACGCTTACACTATTATCATGATGAATTTCGACTTCTATATTATCGCAGTATCCGGCCAAACTCTCATCCACGCTATTATCAACTACTTCGTAAACCAAATGATGCAAGCCACGATTACCGGTATCCCCAATATACATTGCCGGCCTGCGGCGCACCGCTTCAATACCCTCTAAAACCTGGATACTGGTTGCGTCGTAAACTTTGCCCTTATCTGGCTTGGCTGGTTGTTCTTTTTCTTTTTTCACAATATCTCTCCAATACGAAAGCGCACATCTTTAACCACGCTTGATTCTTTATTTAGTTTAGCAATTAAAGCTTCTTTCTCTAAACTTAACTTATAAAGCCAGGTTGAGGAATCAACATTAATGTTTAAAACCCCTTTCCTGAAATAATTTACCTTTATATGCTCCAACTCTTTCTTTGTCAAGATTTTTTTTAACAAGACCCAATAATCATCCTGGCTATAAATTGATTTTTTTTCTTTAATACTTTTTAAAACACTGCTAATTGTCTCTCTTATTGCTTCCATTACTAACTAAGCCGCATTGGTAAAACTATGTAAACATATCCGTCGGTACGAACTACTCCGGGTTTTTCGGAATCGGTTAATTCCAACTCAACCTTTTCTGTTGAAAGGTTTTTCAAAACATCTATTAAATAGTTAGGGTTAAAACCAATCATTAACTCCCTGCCTTGATACTCAACCACCACCTCTTCCCTTGACTCGCCTACATCAGGAGTTGATTTTGAAACAACCAACTTGTTTTTAAAAACCTCTAATTTTACAGCCTGATAATCAGGCGTAGAAAGTAAAGATGCTCTTTTAGCAGCCAACAAAAATTCCGAACGGTCAATCTTCATCTTATTAGAAGAAACCGGAGGAACAACCTGTTTATAATCAGGAAATTCACCTTCAATTAAACGCGAAATAATAATCATGCCATTTAAATCAAACAAAACCTGATTTGTCCCCAATGTTAAAGATAGCTCCCCCGAATCTTTAAGATTACGATTTAACTCGTGGATAGTTTTTATTGGGATAATAATTGAAATATCTTTACCTGTATCTTGTTCAATCTTTTTATCTACTATCGCCAGCCGCTTACCATCGGTCGCAACTAAAGTGATATTGTTTTTGTTAACACGAAAAAGGATTCCGTTTAAAATATAACGAGATTCGTCAGATGAAACTGAAAATGCGGTTAATCGTAGCATTTCTTTCAAAACACCCTGATCAATCTTAATAACTTCCTTATCTTTAAACTCAGGCAGTTTTGGGAATTCTTCCTTAGCTAACCCCATAATCTTAAACTGGCACGATTCTGTTTCAATGATAATCAAATTATTTTTTTTAGTAGTAATAACTATATTTTCCCCTGGCAATTCTTTAATAATATCGCTAAATCTTTTAGCTGGAACGGTAATTGAACCTACTTCCAGGATATTAACAGGAATTACACAGCTTATACCTATGTCTAAATCTGTCGCAGTTAATCGTAAACTACTCTGTTGAGATTCAATTAAAATGTTTGATAATATAGGTAAATTTGCCTTTGTTGTTATAACATTTTGAACGGTTTGAATTGCGTTTAACAACACATTCTTTTCCACATTTAACTTCATTAAAAGCTCCTTCTATTATTATTTATTTAATAAAGAAATACATATAATATTAGTATTAATAGGCTTAGGATTCTGTTTAAAACTCTGTAATTGTTTCAACTACTTATATTTACAGAAATAATTACCTTTGGATTACCTTTGGATTTACTGCTTAATTACCTGCATAACTCTTTCTATCTTTTCTTTCAAGGTCCCATCTTTTGTAATTAACTCTTTAATTTTATTAAAAGAATGCAAAACTGTGGTATGGTCTTTTCCGCCAAAAAATCCTCCTATTTCCGGTAAAGACATATCGGTTAACTCCCTGCTTAAATACATCGCAATTTGCCTAGGCAGTACAATTGTTTTATTTCTTCTTTTAGTTTTTAATTCCTGTAAAGATATGCCGAATTCTTCCGAAACACAACGTTGAATAAAGTCTACGGTAATTAATTTTTTCGGTTCTTTTAATAAATCCTTTAAAACCTCTTTCGTTAAATCTAATGTTACAGGCTTTTCTTCTAATAAGGAATATGCGATTGTGCGAATCAAAGCCCCCTCTAGTTCCCGGATGTTTGTTTTGATAAGTTGGGCGATAAAAAATATAACATCGTCTGGGATAGAAACCGGCTCCCTTTCAACCTTTTTCTTTAGTATGGCAATCCTGGTTTCCAGATCCGGTGTTTGAATGTCAGTTGTTAACCCCCAGCCGAAACGGGAAACAAGCCTGTCTTGTAGGTTTGAGATTTCCTTAGGCGGCCTATCCGACGAGAAAATAATTTGTTTATGCGCGTCGTAAAGCGCGTTAAAAGTATGGAAAAATTCCTCCTGAGTGGATTCTTTTCCCGCGATAAAATGAATGTCATCAATTACCAGGACATCTACATTCCTATATTTTTGTCTAAAACTATTTGTAGAGTGGTGTTGTATAGCATCAATTAATTCGTTAGTGAATTTTTCACTTGAGATGTAGCAGATTTTTGGATTACCCGTTGAATTTTCTTTAATCCTATGGCAGATCGCTTGAATTAAATGAGTTTTTCCTAACCCCACGCCCCCGTAAATAAAAAATGGATTGTAGTTTTTAGCCGGTGCATCCGCAACTGCCAATGAATAAGCGTGCGCATGGCGGTTTGAAGAACCGATTACAAAGTTTTCAAATGTATAACGTGCATTTAGGTTGTTTGTGCTTCCAGTATCCTTAATCTTTACTTGGGCTGAAGGAGTATTTGCGCTAAGGGCGGGTTTTGCTTTGTTGGGGTCAACTTCCAATAAAATAGATGTTTTCCTGTCCGGGACGGTTTTAAGCAAAGCGTCTTCAATGGCTTCTTTATAATGGTTTTCTATCCAATCTTTAAAAAAAACATCCGGAGCTTCAAAGACCAAACACCCCTCTTCTTTTAATGAGGCTTTTAAGGGGGATATCCAGGTATTAAAAACAGTATCTCCGAGCCTGTCTTTTAATAAAGCCTTTGCTTCTTCCCAAATTTTCGGTGAATTTAGCATCAAATTACTCAAGGTTGCCTTTTATAAGTCTTTTGTTCGCGGCTTATTATAGGGATTTCTACAGAATTAACAGATTATTAACATCTTGAATAAATCTGTGGAAAACTCTTCGTGCAGAAATCTATAAAAACCAACAATTGTTTCTCTAATGCTATCCGGGCTTGTTTAGAAAAACAATTAAATAAAAACACAGCCAGGGAGTATTTTAGCAGAAACTAAAAAGCTTGCAAGTAAAATAGTTTAGTTTCAACTATTATATAGCAATTTTTACACTCGTCAACAAAAATAACGATTGGCTTGCTGCTACTCGGCGCCAGATTAGAAAAAAATTAGGATTTGTTTTAAAAAAATAGTATTGGTTAATCGGTTAAAATGTAAGCCTGTAATAATTGTGGATAACTCGGTGTAGTTGTTAACAGTTGTTGCAAAAAACACCGGCGGACAGGAAAGAAATCCGAAATTAACAGGGGTTGATGCTTAGCGGTAAAGTTAACTATAAATTTCCTTGACTGGTGGGTAATCCTGTGATAAGATTTCGCTCTCGGTAAAAATTTAATTAGAGACGAAAGTTAATGAGTTGACTTAATTTAAGAATATGTTATAATTACTTTTTAACTAATTTGGCTCTATTGGAGATGCCTGAATTATTGAATACATAAGGAGAAAAAATGAAGAAGAATCTTAATACGCCCTCAAATATCGTCGGAAAGAGAAAGCATGGTTTTCGCAATAGGATGGCCAAGAAATCCGGTAGAAAACTACTGGCTCGCAGACGGTTGAAGGGAAGAAAGAAACTCTCTATTTAATGCTGGTGGCACTTTCGCTTAAAATAATCGCTTTTTATCAGAGCTATATAAGGGTTTTTTTACCTTGTAGCTGTCGTTTTGTTCCGAGCTGTTCAGATTATGCTAAAGCAGCTATTTTAAAATATGGATTTATAAGAGGAGGGATTAAGGCTTGTAAAAGGCTTTTAGCTTGTCATCCATTTTCAGGCAGAGCCGGTTATGATCCGTTAGTTTAATTATTATGGAAAAACGCTCATTAATTGCAGTTGCATTGTCTATAGGGGTTTTAGTGTTGTGGTCAGTTTTGTTTCCTCAATCGCATCCTATTGCAAAAAAAGAAGTTATAGAAAAAACAGAGGCGAATTCTCCCGTTGCTTCTGGTACGATAAAGGCTCTTCCTGTAGAAAAACCAATTATAGCAGTTACTGATACCGCTGATGATATTAAAAGCCTGCCAACTTTTACTTATTCAAGAGAAGGTATGGATATTGTCTTTATTGAATCAAGGGCGGCTATAAAAGAGATTGATTTTAAGAATCACGAGAATTACAAATTCAATTTGGGAGAGGGATTTTTGAGCTCTGGTTCTAAGGAAAATTTTAAGTTATATTCTAAAGATGCTAATAAGGTTGTGTTTGTATTTTCCGACGGAATTAAAAAGATTTTTAAAGAGTTTATTTTTTCTAACACTAATAATAGCATAGAATTAGTAATAAATGTCCAAAATGTAAGTAGTAACAAAATCGAGTTAGAAAACTCGGTAATTTTAGGCAGATTGGACATTTCTCCTGTGGGCCATCAGCAGAGTTTCTTGGGAACGGTTTTGTCTTCTGAAGAAAAAACTCTTCATATCGGTCTTAATAAAGAAGTAACTCTTAATAATGCTACTTTTGTGGGGTTAAAAGAAAAATATTTCTGTGCAATAATTGAAAATAAAACAGAAAAATCTACCGGATTTGTGCGAAGATTTAACGGTAAAGTTTTTGATGTTGGACTAACTGGTAATGTTTTAAGCGTGTTACCCGGCAAACAAGTAAGTCAAAATTTTCAGATCTATTTGGGGCCGTTGGATTTACGAATAATTAATCAAACTAAGCCAAGTTGGGCAACAATAATCCATTATGGTACCTTTGATTTTATCGCCCAGATTTTGTTGCAAGCTTTGGAATTTTTCCATAAATTAGTTCATAATTGGGGCTTAGCTATTATTCTGCTTAGTTTGGCAGTATATTTACTACTTTATCCGCTTTCTATAAAGCAGATGAAGTCAATGAAAGAGATGCAGATTTTGCAACCAAAGATTGAAGCTTTACGTAAAACCTATAAAGATGATGCGCAAAAATTAAATAAAGAAATTATGGAGCTTTATAAGGAGCACAAGGTTAATCCTTTTGGAGGTTGTTTACCTTTGCTTTTGCAGATGCCGATTTTCTTTGCGCTTTATCAGGTTTTATTGCGCTCTTTTGCTTTAAAAGGCTCGAGCTTTCTCTGGATAAAAGATCTTTCAGAACCGGATCGTTTATATACGTTACAAAACGCGATTCCTTTAATGGGGAAAGATATTAATATTCTTCCTGTTATTATGGCTATAGGTATGTTTGTTCAGCAAAAACTTACCATGGCTAAATCAGGAGGAGAGGCTGCTGAGCAACAAAAAATTATGTTAATTGTGATGCCCATAATGTTCGGCGTCATTTTTTACAATATGCCTGCGGGGCTTGTGCTATATTGGTTTGTTAATAGTATTCTCATGCTTATTTCGCAATTACGCATGAATGCAACCAAATAATCCCATTATGAAAATTGAATTTGAAGGAAAAACCGTAGAAGATGCCATAAAGAAAGCTTTAAAGGAATTAAAATTACCTCGTAAGCAAGTTAAGATTGAGGTGCTTGCCGAGGAGGAAAAGGGTCTTTTTGGAATGGCTGGAGCTAAACCCGCAAAAGTCAGGATTAGTGTAATAAATAGCAAAAAAAGTGCTTGACTTAAATTGTAGTTTTTAGATAATAAAGCTTGTAGATATATAAGTTAAATAGAGTGGGGTTAAGTATGTAGATCAGTTCCGCGTGGAACCTGGATAATCCAATACTATGGGCAAAGTAATAGCAATTTGTAACCAAAAAGGTGGCACTGGTAAAACAACCTCAGCAATCAACATTTCTGCGTATTTGGCTTTGGCAAAAAAGAAAGTAATGTTGATAGATTTGGATCCTCAGGGAAATGCAACTAGCGGTTCAGGAATCAACAAACATAATATCCAAAAAAGCTCATATCATGTTCTTCTGGAAGAGCTAAATATTGAAGAAACTCTGCAACCTACTGCAATTAATGGGTTTCAGATAGCGCCGGCTAATCTTGATTTAACAGGTGCAGAAGTTGAGTTAGTCAGCGTCTTGGGCCGGGAATATAGATTAAAACGAGCATTAAGCAAGGCGAGAGAAGAGTATGATTTTATTATTATTGATTCACCACCTTCTTTAGGCTTATTGACAATAAATTCTCTAAGTGCTGCAGATTCTGTAATTGTTCCTGTTCAGTGTGAATATTATGCTCTTGAAGGCGTGACACAACTCGTTAATACGATTAATCTGGTAAAAGAGAATCTTAATCCAGCTTTGTTTATTGAAGGCGTTTTGCTTACAATGGCAGATTTTAGAACCAATCTGACAAAAGAAGTAGTAGAAGAAGTAAGGGCTCATTTTAAAGAAAGAGTTTATAAGACAGTTATTCCTAGGAATATCAGGCTTACTGAGGCACCAAGTTTTGGTAAGCCGATTGCTCTATATGACAAAGAGTCAATAGGCGCAAAGAAGTATGAAGAATTAGCTAATGAAATATTAGAAATCAGATTGGACAATTCCAGATTGGACAATTCCGAATCTAAAGAGCTGTTAGAGCAAAGAGAACCGGGAGAATAAAATGGAAAGAAGAGCATTAGGCAAAGGCATAAGCGCATTGATTCCAGAAAAAGAAAATGATTCTCGTGAGTCAATTGTTTTTTTAAAAGTAGATCAGGTAAAAGCCAATCCTTATCAGCCGCGAGAGGATTTTGATACTCAAAGCTTGGAAGAGCTAATGCAGTCAATAAAAGAAAAGGGAGTTATTCAGCCCATTCTCGTACGAAGAAAAGGTGACTATTATGAATTGATTGCTGGAGAGAGAAGATTGCGCGCAGTCACAGCATTAAATTTAGGGGAAGTTCCAGCGATTGTAAAAAATGTTGAAGACCAGGACTCTTTGGAATTATCTTTAATTGAGAATATCCAAAGGCAAGAACTTAATCCTATTGAAGAAGCAAAGGCGTATCAATATCTTATTGATAAATTTAACTTAACACAGGAAAGAGTCAGTGAAATTTTAGGGAAAGCAAGGGTTACAGTAACTAACACATTGCGGCTGTTGAGGTTACCGCAAGAGATTCAAGAAGACGTACGCAGAAACCGTATTTCTTTAGGCCATGGTAAAGCACTGCTTGAAATTGAAGATAATCATTTGCAAAGACGATTAGTAAACGAAGTTGTCACCAGAGGATTGTCAGTAAGAGAACTTGAAAATTTAATTAAGAATCAAAGGAGAGGAGGAGAAAAAAAGCGGGCGCTTAAAACAAATTCGGATCCTTTGATTGGCACAATTGAAGCAGAATTGCAACAGATCCTTGCGACGAAAGTCAGGATTAGTAAAAAAAGCAAGAGAGGCAATATTCAAATTGAGTTTTATTCACCAAGTGACTTGGAGAGAATTTTAAATAAAATCAGGGGAGGTATTACAACATGAGTCAAGCAGTCTTAATCCTTATTAAACCGGATGGATTGATAAAATCTTTAACCGGGAATATCTTAACAAGATTGTCTGAAACAAAACTTGAAATTGTTGCTGCAAAAATGGTGCGCGTTTCTCAGAAACTCGCCGAGGATCATTACCAGCATTTAAAAGATAAGCCATTTTTCGGAGAGTTGACGAAATATTTAAAAGGAGAGCTCCACGATCGAAAAAAAGTAATGGCTTTGGTTTATTGGGGCAGCGATGCAATTAAAAAATGCAGGGAATTAGCCGGAGCAACAAACCCCGAAGAAGCAGAGCCGACATCTATCCGCGGCTCCTACGGCCGTATTACCACAGCCGGCCTTTACGAAAACGTTATCCATGTGTCATCAAATCCGGATGAAGCAAAAAGAGAAATTCAATTATGGTTCTCGCCGGAAGAAATCATTGTTGATTTATATCCACATAAAGAAATTGTTTTAGAGAAAGTAAAAAAGCTTTCCTGGTTATAAACTAAGGAGAATTTGATGCTGCGAAGCATGACAGGTTTTGGTAGCAAAGAAGCGAAAGTCAATCCTTATGGAAAAATTTCTGTTGAGATTAGAAGCACGAACCATAAATTTTTAGAGACGATAGTGCATATGCCAGAAGGGTTTATGTCTCTGGAAGAAAAAGTAAAAAAGGAAATTGAAGGCAGATTAAAACGAGGTAGGGTTGTTTGTTCAATTAATATCTCGGGTTGTAAATCCAACAACGTTTTTATTAATACGCAGTTGTTGAATAAATACTCCAATGCTTTTAAGAAAATAAGAAAAGAGTTCAAGTTAAAAGACGATTTAAGCTTGGACACTGTGGTGCATCTTCCGGGTGTGTTAGCGCTTGAAGGCTGCTCGACGGATAAAGAGCTTGTTTGGGCAAGTTTAAAAGGCGTTGTTGCCCAAGCAATGAATAGCCTGCTTGCAATGAGTAAAAAAGAAGGGAATGCTTTAGAGAAGTGTTTAAAAACCCTTTCGCATAAATTAAAAAAAGAAATTGAAGCTATAGAAAACAGATTTTGCGTTGCCATCAAAAAAAAGTCAGCTGAGTTAAAAACCGATGAAGAAAGATCAAGTTTTTTGAACAACTCGGATATTACCGAGGAGTTGGAACGTTTGGCTTTTCACGTCGGTAATTTGACTAAGAAGCTTTCTAACACAGGGCCGGTTGGGAAAGAATTGGATTTTATTGCGCAGGAAATGCAGAGGGAAACTAATACTATTGGCGCCAAGACTTGCGATGCTTTGGTTTCGTCAAAAGTAGTTGAGGCAAAGAGCCTTATTGAGAAAATTCGTGAACAGGTGCAGAATATTGAATAGACGCGGCAAAATCTTCGTAATTTCAGGTCCTTCAGGTTCAGGAAAAACTACCCTTGCGGCGGGATTGTTTAAGGACAAGTTCTTAAGAAGAAAAATCATCCGTTCAATCTCATATACAACGAGGCCAAAGAGAACGCAAGAAAAGCATAGCAGGCATTACTTTTTTATAAGCGAGCCAGATTTTAAGCTTAAGTTAAAAGCTAAAAAAATTCTTGAATGGACCAAGTATTTGGGGTATTATTACGCAACGCCTAAAGAGTTTATAGAGAAGAAGTTAAAAGAATCTAAGGGTATTGTTTTGTGTTTGGATTTAAAAGGTGCTTTGAAAATCAAGAAGCTTTATCCGAAAGAGGCAGTTACTATTTTTATTGTGCCGCCATCCGTAGGCATTCTTAAAAAAAGAATTGCAGGCCGTTGCAGTAAAACCAGTGCCAAAGAGATTAGGGGAAGGTTAATGTTGGCACGCAAAGAGATGGCTTGTAAGCATAAATATGGCTATCGTGTTGTAAATAATGATTTAACAAAAGCATTGGATGAGCTAAAAGGGATTATTCATAAAGAAATTAGCAATAATAATTAAAGAGAGGATAAAATGGAATATGTTGCATTAGAAAAATTATTAAGCAAGAAAGAAGATTCAGTTTACAAGTTAGTTAATCTAGCTGCTCAGCGTGCTTTTGAAATTGCTGAAGGTAAACCGAGGCTCGTCGAGGTTAATCCGAATATGAAGCCTTCCACGGTTGCTTGTTTTGAAATCGCTGCGGGAAAAGTATATTGGAAGAAGTTACCACATTAAGCTTTGAAAAAATCTTATGGCAGCAAAAAAAGAAATTATCTTAGGAGTTACCGGCAGTATTGCAATATATAAGGCCTGTGAAATTGTCCGCCGGCTTAAAGAAAAGTCCTTTTCCGTAAACGTGGTTATGACTTCTTCTGCGCAAGAGTTAATTAGGCCGATTGTATTCTCAAGTCTTTCGGGAAATAAAGTTTGTAGCGGAATGTTTGATGCTCAAGAAACCTGGGAGATAGAGCATGTTTCTTTGGCTGATAAAGCAGATTTAGTTTTGATTGCCCCGGCAACCAATAATATTATCGGGAAAATTGCTTCCGGGATCTGCGATGATCTTTTGACTTGTGTGGTGAGTGCTACGAAAGCCCCGGTTTTAATTTGTCCTGCGATGAACGCAAATATGTTTAATAATAAAATTACGCAGGATAATATCAAGAAGTTAAAAAGTCATGGTTATAAGTTCGTTGAACCAAAGAAAGGTAAACTTGTGTGCGGTAAGGTTGGCGTTGGCTGTTTAGCAGAGATTGAGCAGATAATCCAAGCAGTAGAAAATTTGGCGACGTAGCCAAGTGGCAAGGCAGCTCTCTGCAAAAGAGCTATTCAGCGGTTCGAATCCGCTCGTCGCCTCCATACTTTAAATTAAATTTGGGCAAGTGGTGGAATGGCATACACGACAGACTTAAAATCTGTTGACCGCAAGGTTGTAAGGGTCCGACTCCCTTCTTGCCCATTAGTTTGCATTGACTCGTTAGATTGTGTGTATTGGTGCTCGGGCTCATAGCTCAGTCCCGCAAAAAACATGCGGGATTCCTCAGCCCCGCCGAAAGGCGCGTGGCTTCGTCATTGGTAAGAGGTGTTCGCTATGAGCAAAGTAGTGAAATGATTTGGGCTCATAGCTCAGTTGGTTAGAGCGTTGCGTTGACATCGCAAAGGTCTGAGGTTCAAGTCCTCATGGGCCCACCATTTTAAAGGAGAAGCTGATGGAAACTACATTTGATTTAGGGCCGGTAAAAAGCCTTATGGATGATCCTCAGGTTTCCGAAATAATGGTTAATGGCGCAGGGAAGATTTTTGCCGAAAAAAACGGGAAAAAATCCCTGACCGACGCAAGGTTTTCGTCGGAAGAAGAGCTGGTTGCTTTTGTTCAGAAAATTTACGAGAGATTTGGTAAGAGGGTAAGTAAATATGTTCCATACGCGGATGTTTGTATGGATGATGGCACGCGTATCAATGCAATTATTCCGCCGATGTCCAGATTTGGGACATCCTTGACATTTAGAAAATTCTCCAAAGACATAAGGATGCTGGAGGATTTAATTAGGAATGAAACCATCACTGAGAGGGCGGCCGAATTTTTAATCGCTTGTATCAAGGGAAAGGTGAATATTATTTTTTCCGGCGGCACCTCAACCGGAAAGACGACACTGCTGCAGATGCTTTCGCGTTATTTCGGAGAAGGCGAAAGAGTAATAACTATTGAAGATGCGGCAGAATTAAAATTAGACCAGGAGAACCTGATTTCATTGGAAACAAGAGTCCCCGATGAAACTGAAAAAGGGGAAGTTACGCTGCGCGATTTAATCCGCAACTCTCTTCGTATGTCTCCTGACAGGTTGGTCATCGGTGAAGTTAGAGGCGCAGAGGCAATTGATCTTTTACAGGCTATGGCAACCGGGCACAAAGGGGCAATAGGCGTTATCCATGGAAATTCTCCGAAAGATATCGTCTCTCGGCTTGAAACAATGGTGCTCATGTCGGGGATTCAGCTTCCTCTTTGGCAGGTAAGAAAAATTATTGCTTCAACTATAAATTTAATTGTGCATCACGAACGCCTTCAGGATGGAAGCCGTAAAGTAACTTATATTACTGAGGTGCGAGGTTTAGAGAAAGAAGAAGTCATATTAAACGATTTGTTCACGTTTAATTTGGAAAAAGTTGATGAGAATGGAAAAGTTATTGGTAAATTGAAACCTTCATTAAGATACTATCCTTTATTTTATCAGCGATTCCGAAAAATGGGATTGTTAGACGATAAGACGTTTGTAAGCGAGTAAAAAATTATGGATCTAGATATTTTAAGGCATTCTTGTTCGCATGTCATGGCTGAGGCGGTAAAATCAATCTGGCCTGAAGTAAAATTAGGTATCGGGCCTTCTATTGAAGATGGCTTCTATTATGATTTTGATAAAAAAGAGCCTTTCACCGACGCTGACCTTGCAGCGATTGAGAAAAAAATGCGCGAGATTATTTCTAAGGATGAGCCTTTTACGCGGGAAGAATTAAATAAGCAAGAGGCGGTAGATTTGTTTTCCAAATTAAAAGAAGATTACAAAATAGATTTGATAAAAAATCTTGCAGATGAAAAGGTTTCTATATATAAAACCGGGGTTAATTTTATTGATCTTTGCCGCGGCCCGCATGTTGAGTCAACGGGAAAATTAAAAGCCTTTAAATTATTATCAGTTGCCGGAGCCTACTGGCATGGGATAGAAACAAATCCAATGCTGCAGAGAATTTACGGGACTTGTTTTGAAACCCAAGGCGAGTTGGACAATCACCTTGCAAATCTTGAAGAAGCAAAACTAAGAGACCATAGAAAATTAGGGCCGGCTTTGGAACTTTTTGATATTTATCATGAAGAAGCAGGAGCCGGGCTTGTCTTTTATCATCCCAAGGGCGCAATCTTACGCAAGATTGTCGAGGATTATGAAAAAAATGAACATTTAAAGCGCGGCTACCAACTGGTAGTAACTCCGCATATTATGCAAGCTGAGCTTTGGAAAACAAGCGGGCACTATGATTATTACAAAGAGAATATGTATACGCTTAAGGTTGATGATAAAGAGTTTGTTTTAAAGCCGATGAATTGCCCGGGGCATATCCTGATATATAAATCAAAATTAAGAAGTTATAAAGATTTGCCGATAAGATTATTTGAATTGGGTACGGTTTACCGCCATGAAAAAGCAGGTGTGTTGCATGGCATGTTGCGAGTGCGCGGATTTACACAGGATGACGCCCACATCTTTTGTCTTCCCGAGCAAGTACGCGATGAAATCAAAAAAGTTATAGATTTTGTTTTTGATACGATGAAAGTCTTTGGTTTTAATGATGTCGGGATTGAATTAAGCACACGCCCGGAAAAATACATCGGTTCTCTTGAAGACTGGAAAATGGCGACAGATGCCTTGGAAGATTCCTTAAAAGACAAAGGCCTGAAATATGATATCAATGAGGGCGATGGCGCTTTTTACGGCCCCAAGATAGATATAAAATTAAAAGATGCCTTAAAAAGGTCATGGCAGTGCGCAACCATTCAGTGTGATTTTGCGCTTCCTAAGAGATTTAATCTGACATATATTGATGCGCAAGGAAAAGAACAGCAACCGATAATGCTGCATCGGGTTTTGTTGGGAAGTGTTGAGCGTTTTATCGGGGCTTTGGTTGAGCATTACAAGGGAGAATTTCCTTTATGGCTTGCACCTGTTCAAGTTTTAGTCGTCCCTGTTAAAGAATCGGCTTTTGAATACGCAACAAAAATCAAAAATGTATTAGAAGAAAATTCATTCCGGGTGGAAATCGACAGTCGTAATGAAACTCTTGATAAAAGGATTAGAAATGCCGAGCTAAACAAGATTCCTTATTGTTTAGTTGTGGGGGATCGCGAGGCTAAGGCAGAAAATGTGTCAGTGAGGAAAAAGGGCAAAGGGGATTTGGGTGTTATGCCTTTTGATAGTTTTGTAAAGCAAATTAAAGAAGAGGTTTCTTTAAAAAAGTAATTTAAATTTGGCCACAGTAATTTATAAACAATAAGAAGCACCTTGCCATATCGGATTGGCAAGTGTGCATTTCTATGCAAGGAGGTGGTTGCTATAAATAAGTATATCCGCATTAATGAAAGGATTCGCGTTCCGCAGGTCAGGCTTATCGGCCCTGATGGGAATCAATTTGGGGTAGTGATGATTCAAAGAGCCCTGGAGCTTGCTAATGAATATGAGTTAGATTTAGTTGAGGTGGCTCCCACTGCTAATCCTCCGGTCTGCCGCATCATTGATTTTAGCAAATTCAAGTATGACCAGGAGAAAAAAGAACGCGAGGCCAAGAAACATCAAAAACACGGCCGTCTAAAAGAAATCCGCCTTAAGCCCAATATTGATGAACATGATTTTGCAACTAAAGTAAAACAAGCAACAACTTTCTTGAAAAAAGGGGATAAGGTTAAGATAAATCTTTTTTTCCGCGGGCGCCAGATGGAACATTTGGACATAGGAAAAAAAGTTCTAGATAAATTTGTTAGTGATGCACAGGATGATGGGTTATTAGAAAAAGGCCCAATGCTTGAAGGAAGAGTTATGATGGTGGTAATCTCACCAAAATAATCTAAAATTACGGAGTAAAAAATGGCAAAACTAAAAACAAAAAAGGGAGTTGCTAAACGCTTTAAGTTAACAAAAAAAAGAAAAATCAAGTTTACACCGGGAGGTAAATCCCATCTTATGACCAGCAAGACTACAAAAAGGCTGCGCAGGATAAGGCGGGCAAAGGTGTTAAATGACAAAAAAGAAAAGAATCTAAAAAGGATGCTGCCTTACGGTTAATTAGAACCCCTGTTCCTATCTGATGGAACAGGGTGAGCTTGTGCTCAAAAGGAGAGTTAAGTAAAATGGCAAAAATTAAACATAGTGTTGCAACAAGAAAAAGAAAGAAGAAGGTATTAAAGCAGGCTAAAGGCTTTTGGCTTGACCGTAGTAAGCAATTCCAGCAAGCAAGGCGTGCTTTATTGCATGCGCTCAAATATTCTTATCGCGACAGGCGTGTAAAGAAAAGAGAATTCCGTGCTTTGTGGATTGCGCGTATTAATGCAGCCTGCAGGCTGGAAGGCATTTCTTACAGCGTCTTCATGAACGGCCTTAAAAAAGCAAAGATTGTACTAGACAGAAAAGTCCTTGCTGATTTGGCAGTTAAAGATGCAGCGGTATTTAAGAAATTAGTTGAGTTGGTTAAGGCGAAATAGTTACCGTGTCGTCACCGATGTAGCCGCCATTTAAATGGCGGCTACAATAATAAATAAATGCCTAATATTAATATTGAGGAAATTAAATCCGTTTTAGCGCAGGAAATCAAAGATTCCAATTCTGCGCAGGATTTAGAAGCATTGCGCATTAAATACCTCGGAAGAAAGGGAGTTGTTGCCCAATTGATGAGCCAGATTCCCGGCCTGCCGCAGGAAGAGCGCGTTTCTTTTGGCCAAACAGCCAACGCACTAAAGAATTTTGCCGCCTCGCTCATTGATGAAAAAAATAAATCAATAAATGCAAGCAATTCTGGAGCTACGGTAAGTTCATTTGATATTGGAATGCCTGGTATTGCGCAAGAATTGGGCCAGTTGCATCCCATTACTCAAATCATTGATGAGATCTGTAAAATTTTTACCCGGATGGGTTTTTCTATTGTAGAAGGCCCTGAGATTGAAACCGAGTATAATAATTTTACGGGCTTAAATATCCCGCTTGACCATCCCTCACGCGATGCATTTGATACTTTTTATCTCAAAGACACCCCACATTTATTGTTGCGCAGCCATACTTCGCCGGTCCAGATCCGCGCTATGAAAAAATATAAGCCGCCTTTGGCAATCGTTGTCCCGGGGAGAGTTTATCGTCCGGATGCCACAGATGCAAGCCACCTTTTCATGTTTAATCAAGTAGAGGGTTTTGTTGTTGATGAAAATATTACCTTTGCGGATTTAAAAGGGACTCTTGAAACTTTTGCAAAAGCGGTTTTTGGGGAAGATATTAAGATGCGCTTTAGGCCGCACTTTTTCCCTTTTACCGAGCCATCAGCAGAGGTGGATATCTCTTGTGTAATCTGCAAAGGGAAAGGTTGTTCGTCTTGCGGGAGAAAAGGATGGCTTGAGATTTTGGGCAGCGGCATGATTCACCCCAATGTATTTAAGCACGTTGGGTATGACCCGAAAAAATATACAGGTTTTGCTTTTGGCATGGGGATAGAAAGAATCGCAATGCTAAAATATGGGATAAAAGATATAAGATTGTTTTGTGAAAACGACCTAAGATTTTTGAAGCAATTTTAAATTATGAAATTTACTTACAGTTGGTTAAAAGATTTTGTAGAAGTTAAGATTCCCGCCCGTTCTTTGGCTGATAAGCTTACTATGGCAGGGCTCGAGGTAACTTCATTAGAAGAGAAAGACGGAGATTTTGTTTTTGAGATTGAGATTACTTCAAATCGTCCTGACTGGCTAAGCGTTGTAGGTATTGCCAGAGAAGTAGCGGCGATAACTGGAAGTAAAATAAAAGTTTCAAGTTGCAAGTTTCAAGTGTCAAGCCGAAAGCCGTCAAAAAATACCGGAATAGAAATTAAAATAGAAGACAAGAAGGATTGTTCTCTCTATACAGCTAAAATAATTAGAGATGTTTTGGTTGGGCCGTCTCCTGAATGGCTTAAGAAAAGATTGGAGCTTATCGGTTGCCGCAGTATCAATAATGTAGTAGACATCACAAATTATGTATTGTTTACTTTTGGCGAGCCGCTACACGCTTTTGATCTCGATAAATTAAATACCGATTCAATAAACATAAGAAGGGCAAGGGCCGGAGAAAAGATTACTACTATAGATGAAAAGGAAAGAATCCTTGATGAGGGCGTTTTGGTTATCGCTGATAAAACTAAGCCGGTGGCTATCGCAGGTGTCATGGGTGGAAAAGATACAGAAGTTACAGAGTTAACAAAGAATATCTTATTAGAAGCAGCAATATTTAATCCGGTTGTAATAAGAAGGGCAAGGCAGAAATTTGGCATTCAAACAGATTCTTCGTATCGTTTTGAAAGAGGCATTGATGCCAGGGTTGCCATAGAAGCTTCTTGGCAGGCTTTGGGTTTAATTGAGAGCCTGGCTTGCGGAAAATTATCCGGTGAGAAATCAATAGGAACAGTAAGGGATTCTAAGAAAATTATCAGCCTTAATTTGTTATCAATAAATAAAATTTTAGGCAAGGCAGTGCCCTGCGCAAAAATAAAAAACAGTTTACAGCATTTAGGTTTCAAGGTAGCAACTAAGTCAAAAGATAAATTTACAGTTACAATCCCTTCATTTAGGCAGGATGTTTCAGGAGAGATTGATTTGATTGAAGAGGTTGCGCGTATAACAGGTTATGAATCTCTTCCTGTCAGCCTTCCATCTGTTAGGCATAAGCTAAACATTGAAAACACAAAGGATTTAGCTTCTCAGATAAAAAATTTACTTATCGGTTTAGGCCTTAGCGAGGTTATAACTTATAGTCTTATAGATAGGCTTTCTCTGGATGGATTCAATTTAAATTTTTCCTCTCCAGTTGAAGTGCAAAATCCTTTAAGTAAAGAGCAGGAGGTTTTAAGGCCGACGCTTATTCCTTCCCTTAGCAAATGCGTAGCTTATAACTTAAATCAAAAACAGAGCCTTGTGAACATATTTGAAATCGCCAAAGTTTTTCTTAAAAGACAAAATTCTCTTCCGATTGAAGAGTTGGTCTTAAGTATTGCTTTATGCGGCCAAAAATCAGCGCTTTTAGAGAACGGATTGGTAAAGGATGAGATGACCCCTTTGCATTTAAAAGGGATTTTAGAAAATGTTTTTAAGTCTCTGGGGATAACTAAATATAGTTTTGATTCCATAAATGCATTTTGCGTATCGGTGCGCGTAGGAGATGATGTGGTAGGAATGCTGGCGAAGTTGCAAAAAAGCACTTTAAATATGCTGGATATAAAGAATAGAGATTTAATCGTGTCTGAGATAAACTTAGAAAAGGTTTTAAAACACGCAAATTTAAAAAAACAATTTACCCCGCTTTCTTTTTACCCGGCGATCTTAAGAGACATAAGCCTTTTACTTAAGGAAGATATCAAGATTGATGATGTGTATAGCATAGTCAGAGAAAATGCGGGTAATTTGCTAAACCAGGTTAAAGTGGTGGATTTTTATAAAGGTAAGCAGATTCCTGCGGGTTTCAAAAGTTTGACTATTTCTTGTCAATATCGTTTGGAAGAACGAACTTTAACTGAAGCAGAAGTTGATCCGAAGCACGCTGTGGTTTTAAGTGCGCTCACAGAGAAGTTAGGCGCAAAAATCCGTTAGGTTTCCCGCGCATCTTTAGGGGAGAGTTGAATTCGGTTTTGACATGTGTTATACTTCATTTGTAAGAAGAGGTTTTATAGATTCCCTGCGGTGCGCGTTGGAAGCTTGATAATTGTTGAACCAACACCAATTAAAAGGGTACCTGCATTTTAAGTCGCTGTTAGCGTCTTAAAGAGGGTGCCCACCTGAAACCAAAACGGTTCAGACTATCATTCTAACGGCACATTGCGGGGATTTTTTTTCTCCGCCTTTGGCGGAGAAAAAAATCCCGAGCCGCTGTTATGAACTTTCACCGGCTCGGGATATCGTATACTACTTATGGACCTCTTTATCCAAGAAAATAGACCAGCCTTAAAAGACCTCCCTCTTGCTGTCCGTATGCGTCCGCAAACTCTTGATGCATTTGTAGGACAAGAGCACATTATCGGAGAAGGAAAACTTTTACGCCGCGCGATTGACGCCGACCGTTTAAGCTCCGTAGTTTTATTTGGCCCTCCCGGAGTCGGCAAGACTTCACTTGCTTTTTGCATTGCGAACACCACAAAGGCATATTACGTCTCAATAAACGCAACAACTTCAAATGTTGAAGAATTACGCCGCATCATTACGCAAGCCAAACAAAGAAAATCAGGAAATGGCCCAAAAACAATTCTTTTTATTGATGAAATTCATAGGTTTAATAAAGCCCAGCAGGATGTTTTGCTTCCTGATGTGGAAGACGGGAATCCTATTTTAATCGGTGCTACTGTGCACAATCCGTTTTTTTCTATGGCCTCAGCTCTTTTATCCCGTTCTCTCGTATGTGAATTAAAATCATTAGGAGAAAATGACATCTTAAAAATTCTTAACAATGCTTTAGAAGATAAAGAAAAGGGGTTAGGGAATTTTAAAATTAAAGCGGATAAAAAAGCGCTTGTTCATTTAGCTAAAACCTCTGAAGGGGATGCAAGAAGGGCTTTAAGTGCTTTAGAAATTGGCTGTTTGACTAGTGCCAAATCAAAAGAGGGAGTAGTTAATTTTGATTTAGGGGTTGCGCAGGAATCAATCCAGAAAAAAGCAGTTATTTATGATAGAGATGAGGATGGGCATTATGATACTGCTTCTGCATTTATCAAATCTATGCGAGGGTCTGACCCCGACGCTGCTTTATATTGGCTAGCCAAAATGCTTTATGCCGGAGAAGATCCGCGTTTTGTTGCACGGCGCATATGTATTTTAGCTGCTGAGGATGTCGGAAATGCCGATCCCTTAGCGCTTGTTTTGGCAAATGCTGCGTATCAAATTGCGGAGTTTGTTGGAATGCCAGAGGCAAAGATTCCTCTATCACAAGCATGTATCTATGTTTCTTGTGCGCCAAAATCAAACGCAAGTTATTTAGCAATCGCCAAAGCCTATAAAGATATTGAGGAAGAAAAGGTCCAGGAAGTTCCGGATCATCTTAAAGATGCCCAATATGCAGGTGCTAAAGATTTAGGCCATGGTGAAGGCTATAAGTACGCCCACGATTTCCCGGGGCATTATGTAAAGCAAAAATACACGCGGAAAAAAGTTATATATTATGAGCCGACAGATATCGGGTTTGAGGCGAAGATTAAACAGCGCATGGAAAAATTAAAAAAGGAGAGATAAAATGAATAAGGGATTAAAATTATTTTTGTGTTTAGGTTTGTTATTTTCTCTGACAGGCTGCCAAAATGCTAAAACAAGAGCTCCGGAGGGAGCAGTAATTGGTGGGCTTCTAGGAGCTGCTGCCGGAGGGATTATCGGGCATCAAAGCCATAGCGGTGCAGAGGGGGCTGCGATTGGCGCTGCCGCAGGAGCAATTACAGGAGCAATTGTCGGGGCGCAAATAAATAAGCCTCAGCCAGCACAAACTACTCCTAGTGGACAAATAGCCCAAGCTAACAATCCAAATCAAATGCCTATTGATCAAGTAATAAATTTAAGTAAACAAGGTGCTCATGAAAGTGTCATTATTGACAAGATTAGATTGTCAAATTCAAAATATACGTTAAGCGCAACAGATATTGATAATTTGAAAAAGCAGGGAGTGAGCCAAAAAGTAATTGATGAAATGCAAAAGCCATAATAATAGGTAAATAAAAATATGAGTTTAATCTTTCAGGTTTTAATAGTTGGCGGAGCGGGTATGGTGGTGTATGCGATATTTGGCATATTAAGCGCGCCTAC